>DATKZD010000070.1:0-4862 GCA_035528195.1 Elusimicrobiales bacterium | reverse complement strand
CTTGCCATTTTTATCCAGTTTGCAAGCATTTTATCTTTTGGAAAAAGTTTTAAAACCATTTCATCGGTTACTGCTATGTCTTTGGGGTTGCCGGAGAGAGCCGCCCATCTAAACGGCCCCTTACCTTCGCAAAACAAAGGCCTTATGTATGCAGGAACAAAGCCGGGAAAATCGTAGGCATTTTTAACGCCCTGTTTGTATGCCATTGTGCGGATATTATTTCCGTAATCAAAAGTAACCGCTCCCTGTTTTTGAAGTTCCAGCATTGCTTTAACGTGTATCGCTATAGATTCCATAGCAAGTTTTTTATATTTTTGCGGATTGGACGCTCTAAGTTCGTCGGACTGTTTAACGCTATATCCTTTTGGGATGTAACCGTTTAGCGGATCGTGCGCAGACGTTTGGTCAGTGAGCATATCTACTTTTATTTTACGCTTTGCTATTTCGGGTAGAATTTCGGCGCAGTTTCCCAAGAGTCCTATGGAAAGCGGACTGCCTTCTTCCATAGCTTTGTGCGCCATAGCCAAAGCCTCGTCCAACGAAGACGCCATTTTATCTAAATACTTTGTATCAAGCCGTTTTTGTATTCTTGTTTGGTCTACTTCAATTATTATAGATACCGCTCCCGCCATAGTTGCCGCTAACGGCTGAGCTCCGCCCATTCCCCCAAGCCCGCCTGTAAGCAGTAATCTTTTTTTTAAACTTCCGCCGAAATGTTTTTGTGCGGCAGACATAAAAGTTTCGTAAGTGCCCTGTAAAATACCTTGCGTGCCTATATAAATCCAACTGCCCGCCGTCATCTGACCGTACATTATGAGCCCTTTTTTTTCCAGTTCGTCAAATACGTCCCATGTTGCCCAGTTGCCTACCAAATTGGAATTTGCAATAAGCACGCGCGGGGAATAAGTATGAGTTTTAAAAATGCCGACAGGTTTGCCCGACTGAACAAGTAAAGTTTCGTCGTTTTCCAAAGATTGCAGGGATTTTATTATTGCCTCTAAACACTTATGATTGCGTGCCGCCTTGCCTCTTCCGCCGTAGACTATAAGTTCTTCGGGTTTTTCTGCAACTTCGGGGTCTAAATTATTAAGCAGCATTCTAAGTGCCGCTTCCTGATGCCACCCTTTGCATGACAATTTATTTCCCGTTGGCGCTTTATAAATTTTTGTAGTAGTCATCTGTTTTCTCCTAAAGGCAAAATAGACCGCTTAAAAGGGCATCGGTTACCAACTCAATATCGTCTGCATAAGATTTATCGCCTTTTGTTTCGGGTACGAGTTTTCTCACTTGTTTATAAACTTCGGTAATTTTTTTAGACGATTTTAGCGGTTTATGAAATTCAATCGCTTTTGCGGCGGCTAAAAGTTCAATTGCTAAAATGCGCGCAGTATTTTCCGTAATGTTTTTAAATTTATGCGCCGCCCACATACCCATACTTACAAAATCTTCTTTATTTGCGCATGTCGGAATTGAGTCGGAACTTGCAGGGTGGGCAAGAGTTTTATTTTCACTTGCTAAACTTGCAGCGGTATATTGCAATATCATAAACCCGCTTTCCACCCCCGAATTTTCGGTAAGAAACGAAGGGATTATTTTACTTTCGTTTATCATTTGGAAAGTTCTGCGTTCGGAGATGTTGCCCAGTACCGTCATTGCAAGACCTGCAAAATCAAACGCCATTGATATTGCCTGTCCGTGGAAATTACCTGCGGAAGTAATTTTTATATTTTCGTATTTTTTATCCCACGTTACTATCGGGTTATCCGTTACTGATTGCATCTCGGTTTCCAAAACGTAGGTAGTAAAATCCAATGTTTGTTTACACGCTCCGTGTACCTGCGGAATGCATCTTATTGAGTACGAGTCCTGTACGCGGGCATCACCCTTTTGATGACTTTTTCTTATTTGACTGCCGCTAAGTATATTACGCAAAAAGTTTGCCGTTTCTATTTGTCCGTAATGCGGTTTTAAGTTGTGAACTTGCGCATCAAAGGCAACGGGCGTTCCCTTTAATGATTCTAGCGTCATAGCTGATATTAGGTTTGCGCTATGGAAAAGTTTAAAAGCGTTTATAAGATTAAGCCCTCCCACCGCCTGCATCGCCTGAGTGCCGTTTGCAAGAGAGAGTCCTTCTTTTTCCTGCAATACGAGCGGTTTTATACCAAGTTTTTTTAAAACAGTTTTAGTATTTGTCCAGTCGGTTTTTATTTTTGGATTGTTTATTTTGGATTTCCCTTCGCCTATCAAACAAAGTCCTACGTGAGACAGCGGCGCAAGATCACCCGAAGCGCCTACCGAACCGCGCGAAGGTACATACGGTATTACGCCTTTGTTTAAAAAGTTAACGAGAGTTTCTACAACCTGCGGACGCACTCCGCTATGTCCTTTTGAAAGTTCCTGAGCGCGTAAAAACATTATTGCCCTTATCTGTTTATTATTAAGGGGTTTGCCTACTCCGCATGAGTGGCTTCTTACGAAATTTAGTTGCAGTTTTTTACATTCGCTGGAAGGTATTTTTTTATTTGCCAGTTCGCCAAACCCCGTGTTTATTCCATAAATTGGTTTATCGCCGTCAATTAGTTTAAGTAGATTTTTTCTTATTTTTAATAAATTAGTTTTTGCTTTTGACGGCAATTTCACTTTCCTGTAATTAAAAGCCACTTCGTGTAAATTTTCCAAAGTGATTTTTGAACCTAAATCAAATGTTGTTTTGTCCATACTACGCTCCTGTAAATTTAGTCTTTAGCTGTAATGGGCGAAGTTAATTTTTTTGTTTGAAGATGAATTAAATCCCCTAATGTTTTGAAACCCATTTTTTTAAATTTATCTACGAAATGGAAAAACACTTCTTTTGTCATTTTTGCATCGGCCAGTGCGCGGTGCCACCCATCGTTTGACAGCCCAAGTTCACTAACAATGTTTCCAAGACTGTTGCTTTTAAATGCCCCGTGTTTTCTAGCGTATTTTAGGGTATCTAATACTGTGGCATTGGGAAACTTTAATCCTGCATTTGTAAATTCGTGTTCAAGAAACGGTACGTCAAATCCTGCGTGATGAAAAACCAATACACTACCCTGCATTAAATGTGTCAGACTTGGCACGATACGGTCAAAGGTGGGTTTATTCTCTACCATATAGTTGGTTATTGAATGTATGGCAGTTGCGCTTTTGGGTATTGGTACCTGCGGATTTATTAAACTTGAAAGATTGTGAGTTTGCCCACCGGGGCCTATTTTTATCACGGCAATTTCGCATATTCTGCCGAACTCAGAAGGGCAAAGCGCTGTAGTTTCCGTGTCAATAAAACTAAATGAAACTTGCGAGATAAGCTTATTTTGCATAATTTTTAGTATAAGAAAATATATCTAGCGATAAAGCCCGCCAAAATAGATAACGCAAATCCAAGATATATTCCGAGCCTGCTAAAATCAAGTATTCTTTCGTGTTTAAGATAAACTCCGTAGACTATCCATAGAAGCATAAGTATTATCCAGTAAAATCCGGGTATCAAAAAAAACAGGCAAAGGACTATTCTTTGGGCGGAAAGCAAAAATCTTTCGTCAAAACCCGGGTAATCTGCTTTGTATATATCTCTTTCTATGAAATATATTAAGACTGTGGCGCCGCAGGCAACTGCTACAAAAATAGACAGTAACATCGCCGTTTTTTCCATAAGCGCAATGGCTCCTACAGCGAAACCCGTAATAGGCGTCATCACGAAAATTATTGTAAGGTGAATGAATTGATCCCATAAAAAATGCAAGGTATTATCAAATAATTTAAAGTTTTTTAGGGTATATGTACGCCATAAATCCTGGGAAATAAAAAGAATAAATATTCCTGCCATAGTCAGCCAGCCGTTTAGGTGCAAGCCGTAGACAGTTATCCATATTTGTGATAGTGCAGAAAAATTAAGTATTAGCGCCAGCGCCAAAAATATCGTATTGTGCAGCAGTATTTTTTTAAAATTAAAATTTTTCCAATAACCCAAAAAATCTGTCTGCGCAATAAACTCATTTATAAGGTATGCCAATACTAATTTCCAAAAAATTTCCATAATCCACCCTTTTTGTAATTATCCACTACGTCTATATTACAAAAATTTCGTTTGTAGAATAATGGATTTGTTGCTACAATAACAAGGTAAACGGATAATCGGACACTATACGTTAACTCCACAAATTGACAAGTTGATAGTTTTGTGCGGTGTGTGGTAAAAATTTAATTGAGTTAAATTGAGTTGAGTTGTTAAAAAAGGGTGGATAGAATGAGAATAGTATTTATGCTACTGTGCATATGCACATTGGCTTGTCCTTTATTTTCCGTAGAACTTTTACCTGCAGTGGGATCGGGACCGTTTAAAGAAAATATTTGGAAAGTGTATGAATGCTTCACCGAACAAACAGAGCAAAATAAACTTAATCAAAGTCTATTTGATGCCTGCAGGGTTGGTAATCTTGAAGAAGTTAAAAGATTAGTTTATGAAGGGGCAGATGCAAATGTACGTGGGCATAAGAATCTCAAACCAATACACGAAGCTGTAAAGAACGGACATCGTACCGTCGTGGCTGAGCTCTTCCCCAAGACCGATTTTGAAGACACCTCCGACTATACGTCTCTATTAGTCTTATCATTGCAAGGGAATTTAGAAACGCTAGAATACCTGACAATAGATTGTAAACTTAATATTCACGCCGTCACTGATAATAATCATACGCTATTTCATTACGCTAGTGTTTATTATAAATGGCTGATAAAAGAAAAAAATGCTGCGGAAGACTCAGCTAAAAGCGCAAAGTTTGACGAAAAAATATCTAATGTAAAACAAGTGATAAGATATCTAAAAGAACAAGGCGTAGGAA
>DATKZD010000069.1:0-2762 GCA_035528195.1 Elusimicrobiales bacterium | reverse complement strand
ATTCCCACTCCGATGTTGAACATCATCAACGGCGGAAAACATGCAGACAGCGGTATAGACGTTCAGGAATTTATGATAGTTCCTATTAATGCGGTCAGTTTTTCAAAAGCTTTAAAAATGTCGGTTGAGGTGTATCACAACCTCAAAAAGATACTCAAAGATAAACGTCATATAATATCGGTAGGCGATGAGGGCGGTTTTGCTCCAAAAATAGCCAAACATGACGAAGTTTTAAAAACCATAATGTCTGCAATCAAAAAGGCGGGATACTCAAAAAAACAATTTATGCTTGGATTGGACTGCGCCGCAAGCGAGTTTTATAAAAACGGAAAATACAATTTTGAAAAAAAACACATTAGTGTAGGCGAACTTACGAAAATTTACTCGCAATGGATAAAAAAATACCCGATAGTTTCAATAGAAGACCCTTTGGCTGAAGACGATTGGAAAGGATGGGAGTATTTAACCGCTAAGTTAGGTTCCAGAATAAAGGTAATAGGCGACGATTTATTTGTAACCAATCCCAAAAGATTAGCATGCGGAATAAAAAATAAAAGCGCAAATTCTATACTCATAAAACTTAATCAAATAGGTACGGTGTCGGAAACCGTTGATGTTGTAAACCATGCGCAAAAAAACGGTTTTAGCACTGTAATATCCCACCGTTCAGGCGAAACGGAAGACACTTTTATTGCAGATTTTGCAGTTGCCGTAAATGCAGGGGCGATAAAAACGGGAGCGCCCGCACGCTCAGAACGCCTGTGTAAGTATAACCAGCTTTTGAGAATAGAGGAAGAGCTGGGTAAAAAAGCAAAATATGCAGGGCGGTTTGCTTTTAACCGTACCGATACCGTGAAAACGGGAAAGTGAAAGTGAAAGTGAACGTCATCAAATATGTAATCTTTGTTCTCACCGGCATTTTTCTGTTAACCAACAGTAACTTTAGAAAACTTGTAAAAAACTACTTTAAGCTTCATAAGGTAAAAAAGCAGGAAATTGCCCTTGATAGCGAATACGAGAAAATGAAACAGCAAAAAATACAATTAGAAAAAGATGATTCGTATCTGGAAAGAGTGGCAAGATATGAACTTAACGTAACAAAAAAAAACGAATACGAGTTTAGGTTTACGCCCCCGGAGGAAAATGATAAACATTAAAACGCTAAATTTCGGCCCGATGGCAAACAGCACCTACATTGTTTCAGACAGCGAAAGTTCTAATTGCTTTATCGTTGATCCCTCGTGGAATATGCAGTCTATAGAAAACATTTTAACCAAAGAAAATTTAAAACCCGCTTTTATAATACTTACGCACGGACATTTTGACCATTCAAAAAATCTCTGCGAACTTGTTAAAAAATTAAACGTGCCGGTTTATATTCACAAAGAAGATGTGTTTATGCTGGAAAAAATCCCGTCCGAAAACATTAAAACTTTAAAAGGCGATTGCGAGCTTAAATTAAACGGCACAAAAATAGAGATAATCCACACCCCCGGGCATACAAAAGGAGGCATCTGTATTTTGATAGGAAAAAATCTTTTTACGGGAGACACACTTTTTGTAGGACAATGCGGTAGAGTAGATTTTCCCTATAGCGCCCCCGAAAAGATGCACGAAAGTTTGGTTAAACTTAGCAAGATGGACAAAGATATAAAAATTTTACCCGGTCATATGCCCGAAACTTCTACTATAGGCAACGAAATAAAAACAAATTCCTGCTTAAAACTTGCTCTAAAAAGCAGAGAGGACTTCCTTGAGGCAATGAGATAAAATGCATCCCTATCTTTTGGAAATAGGTAATTTTAAACTGGCAACTTACGGCGTACTATCGGCTTTGGCATATGCGGCGGCGCTTGTGTATTTAAGTTTGCACAGAAAACAGATGCAATTGGAAAGTAACACTTTATGGAATCTGATTACGGTGATTATAATATCGGCTCTTTTAGGCGGTAAACTTTTATATATTTTGATGTTTTGGAAAGACTTCGGCACAACCTTTTTTGAAAGATTAATAAACACCGTAAAAGAGTTTAGATTCGGTTTTGTATATTTTGGAGGATTGGCAGGAGCATTATTTAGCGGAATAATCTACGTTAAAATAAAACATTTAAAACTATGGAAACTTGCAGATTTCTTTGCGCCCGCTTTGGCGTTGGGGCATTCAATAGGACGGATTGGATGTTTTTTTGCAGGATGCTGTCACGGAACTGCCACAAATTCATTTCTCGGCGTAAAATTTACGCATCCCCAATCACTTATTGACCCTAAGTATTTGGGAGTATCCGTTCATCCGACGCAACTTTACGAAGCTGCGGGAAATTTTATTTTGTTTTTATGCCTCCACTTTATGTTAAGGGCAAGTATTAAAGGCAGATTAAAACACGGAACAGTCATTTTGACCTATCTTATGGGATACGGTTTGTTGCGTTTTGTAATAGAATTTTTCAGAGGGGACGGGCGCGGAGCATTTTTAATGGGACTTTCCCCCTCCCAAATAATAGCCGTTATTGCTTTTGCGTTAGGTATGGCAGGATATGTCTACATTAAAAAAACCACAAAATGAGCAAATTATAGATTTTGACGAAGAACATTCGCGTTTGGATATTTTTCTAACGGATAAATTTACCGATTATTCGCGTAACCATATCAGTAAACTTATAAAAAACGGTAACGTTTCGGTTGATGGTAAAATAAGAAAACCTTCTTTTATTTTAGATAAACCCTCGCAGATAAAAATAATTTTTCCAACTTCCAGTGCTAAA
>DATKZD010000068.1:0-6150 GCA_035528195.1 Elusimicrobiales bacterium | reverse complement strand
CGGAATTGATTTTTTGAAACTCACGTGAGGGCTTCTTAAATATCTCGCAGATGATGTTAAACTGCCGAAGGAGGATTGCAGTTTATTTGTTCCAAGCGCCAAAGCGGGGGGAATCCCCGCATTTAAAAGAATAGGTAAAGTGATTAGTCCGCCTCCGCCTGCTATTGAATCCACCCAACCGGCGAGCATTCCCGTAAAGAGAAAAATAGTTATGTGTAGAATCGGATTATCAACTATTAAATTTTCCATTGTTGTTGTCTTTTGCTATAGAATTACGAAAAGCGTATAGTGGTATTATAGCATTACGTAAAAACGCAAAGCAGCGCTTGTCTTTTTAAAACAAGCGCTGCTTTACTACGTTGGTGACGTCTTGGCTAAAAAAGGACTAAAAAATTTTGACGAGTTTTTTACTCCCGCTATTTATTTTTACCTTTGCTTTTTTTGCCTTTCCACTGCTCTTTTTTTTCCGCCCATTCAGATTGTTTTTGTTCTTTCTTTTCCTTCCACTGTTGTTTCTCTTCCTCTGTCCACTCAGATTGTTTCTGCTCTTTTTTCTCTTTCCATTCCTTTTTCTTTTCTTTCCACTTTTTCTTTTCCTCCTTGCTCATTTTCTCGCCTTTCTCTTTATATAAACCTTTTGCTTTGCGGACTTCTTTGGCGCGTTCGGATGCTTTTTCTTCACCCATTTTTTTACCGCCTTCGCCCGCACCTTTTAATTGTTCTGCTTTTTTTGCGGCTTCCGCTTCTGTTTCCAATTCGGTTTTTTCTTTGGCAACTTCTTTTTTACGTTTGAATTTATTTTTAGTTCTCTGCCACCAGCTTTCTTTTTTTACTTCCTGCGCTTTTACTTCCCCTGCAACTTCTTCTCCGTTTACAGCTTGCTCCAGAACCGACTTTGTCGTTTGATTGTTTTCCGTTTCCTGAGCCACGGCAATTACAGATACAAACGCCAATGCCACTAACAATACCATTATTTTCTTCATTTCCTACTCCCCCGATTTTAGATGTTAAAATACTAATTCATTTCTACCAAAGCTGTCAATGTTATGCCCTTATTTGAGACTCTATACAACGCAAAGCCAAATGTAATAATATATGGAAAACATTAGATGGATTTTGGAAGGTTCTAACTATGACACAACTTGAATATGCCAGGCAAAATAAAATAACCCCGCAGATGGAAGCATCCGCTAAGAAAGAAAATGTAGACCCGCAATTAGTTCTAGACGAAGTTGCAAAAGGACGTGCTGTAATTTGCGCAAACATAAATCACAAAAATTTAAAACCTATCGTGATAGGGCGCAAATTTACTACCAAAATAAATGCCAATTTGGGTCTTTCCGATATTGACTCCGACTTAACGAAAGAAATAGATAAATTAAGCTCCGCTATACATTGGGGCGCAGACGTTGTGATGGATTTATCTACAAGCAGTAATTTACGCAAAATTTTACAGGCATTTATTGACAACAGCCCCGTCCCTGTCGGTACGGTTCCTATTTATAAGACTTTGGAACGTGTTGAAAAAATTGAAGATATAACGCCGCAGTTATTACTTGAGATAATAGAAGAAGAGGCGTGTCAGGGTGTAGATTTTATGACTATTCACGCAGGGCTCTTGCGAGAACACGTTCCGCTTGCGTTAAACAGAACTACGGGCATAGTTTCGCGCGGGGGAGCGATGCTTGCCAAATGGATGACCCACCATAAAAAAGAAAACCCGCTCTATACCCATTTTACTGATGTTTGTAAAATTTTTAAAAAATATGACGTTACTTTCAGTTTGGGCGATGGGTTAAGACCCGGCTCGCTTGCAGATGCTTCGGATGAAGCTCAATATGCCGAACTGGATGTTCTTGGAGAATTGGTCAAGGTATCAAGAGATTACGGCGTACAGGTTATGGTGGAAGGGCCGGGGCATGTTCCGTTAGATAAAATTGAAGAAAATATGCAGCGGGCAATTAAAGTTTGCCACGATGCTCCGTTTTACGTTTTAGGCCCCGTTGTAACAGATATTGCCGCAGGTTACGACCATATAAGTTCGGCAATAGGAGCGTCAATAGCGGCGTGGAAGGGAGCTGCATTTTTATGTTACGTAACTCCCAGCGAGCATCTTGGACTTCCCACTTTAGAAGACGTACGGCAGGGAGTGATGGCTTATAAAATTGCAGCGCATTCAGGCGATATTGCAAAAGGTATCAAAGGCGCCCGCGATATTGATGATAAAATATCTACAGCACGCAGAAATTTAGACTGGGAAACGCAAATTAAATTGTCACTAGATCCCGATAGGGCAAGAAATTATCATGCCCAGTCGCAATTAAAAATGCCTAAGCAGGACAGGAAAAAACACAAATATTGTTCTATGTGCGGTTCAAAGTTTTGCGCTATTGAAATAACCAACAGCATAAAAGAAAAGACCAAAGCGTAATTTGCTCATTTACTACAATAGTAATGAGGATGCGATGTTTAACAGGGAAGAAATAGAAACTCAGGCACAGAAACTTTTTGAGAAACTGCGCTATGCCACCAAAGAAGACGGCAATAAATATACTTTAGAGGACTGCCTTGCCGCTTCACCTAAAATTCTTGAAATAAATAAACTAAAAAAAGAAAAAAATGCGGTAATTTTAGCTCATTCTTACACAACGCCCGATATCGTATATGGTGTGGGGGATTTTAAAGGCGATTCTTATTATTTAAGCGTTGCGGCGCGTGATGCAAAAGAAGCCATTATAGTTTTTGCCGGAGTTGTTTTTATGGCGGAAACTGCCAAAATTTTAAGTCCGCAAAAAACCGTAATAATTCCCGACCCCGAAAGCGGATGCGGACTTGCCGATAATTTTTACGTAGAAGATTTACAAGCGCTAAAACGAAAATATCCCAACGCCCCTGTCTTGTGTTATATCAACAGTACGGCACAAGTCAAGGCATTGTCGGACATTTGTGTTACTTCATCAGTTGTGTATGATATAGTCGCAAAAATGAAGGAGAGGGACATTATTTTTGTACCCGATAGACTAATGGCGGAAAATATACGCATTGAAATGAAAAGGCGCAACATAGACAAAAAAATAATTTCAGGTAACTCTGCATGCTGCGTACACGAAAGGTTTAACATAGACGACCTTCGTAAACTAAAGTCAAAATATCCTAACGCAAAGGCGGTAAGTCATCCCGAATGCAAATCCGAAATCACCGGCGCCAGTGATTTTGTAGGCGGTACGGGAAATATGATGAAATACTGTAAAGAGTCCAACGCCGATACCTTTATTATTTTAAGTGAATGGGGGCTTGTTAACCGTCTTGAAATAGAAAACCCCCATAAAAAATTTATAAGCCCCTTAATGTCTGCGTGTACTACGATGAAGTATAATACATTGGACAAGATACTTGAGGCATTAAAAAATCCGCACTCCAGTCAGATAGTGGATGTGGAGGAGAGTGTCAGAAAGCAAGCATTGAATGCAATTAACCGTATGTTTGAATACGCTAAAAAATAGCGAGGAATTTATGAACTTCAATGAAATCATAAAAAAAGCGTTGGAAGAAGATTTGGGGTTGGGTGATGTTACCACCGATAATCTATTTGACGAAAAACATAAATCTACGGCAAAAATAATCGCAAAACAAAATATGGTTCTTTGCGGATGCGACGTTGCAAAAGAAGTTTTTTTAACGGTTGATAAGACTCTTAAGATAAAACAATTGCACAAAGACGGTGATTTTGTAGTATCGGGGACAATGGTTTTTCAGATATCGGGTAAAACAAAAAGCATACTGCATGCAGAAAGGACGGCGCTTAATTTTTTACAAAGACTTTCGGGTATAGCCACTAAAACCCGTAAATTTGTTAAAGTTGCAAAAAAATACGGCGTTAAAATATGCGATACCCGTAAATCAATGCCCGGTTTTAGATATTTAGATAAATATGCGGTAAGGTGCGGCGGGGGATTTAATCATAGAATGAATTTAGCTGATAGCGTGCTGATAAAAGACAACCACATAAAAGCCTGCGGTTCCATAAGCAAGGCAGTAAAAACCCTGCAAGCCAAAGTCCCACACACGGCAAAAATAGAAGTAGAAACAAAAACGATTACGGAAGTAAAACAGGCGCTCGGCGTAAAAGCAGATATAATAATGCTTGATAATATGACTCCGAAACAAATACTGCGGGCAAAAAAAATCATAGGTAAAAAAGCAATTGTGGAAGTTTCCGGCGGTATCACGCTTGAAAATTTAGAGCAGTTTGCCAAAACAAAGCCGAACGTTATTTCCGTAGGAGCTTTAACGCATTCGGTAACTTCTTCGGATTTAAACTTAAACATAGTATAAGTCCATCTCTTGAGGTAACGATGAAAGTAATTAAAACGGATTGTCTTGTAATAGGAAGCGGGCTGGCGGGTTCCATTTACGCAATAACGGCGGCCAAATACGGTTTAAAAAGCATTATTATATCCTGCCAGGATAAATTGGAAGATACAAACACATGGCTTGCTCAGGGCGGTGTGATATACGAGTACCCCCCTGAAACAGAACAGATAACGAACGATGTTTATAATGCCGGCGCTAAACTTTCAAGTAAAGACGTCGTCAAAAAGATTACAAAGGTTGGATATAAGTATTTGAAACAAATTTTACTTGATGAACTCAAAGTGCCTTTTGACCGCGATAAAAAAGGGAAACTTCTTGTTACAAAAGAGGGAGCACATTCCAAAGCGCGCGTTATTTACGCAAAGGATAACACAGGTGAAGTTATATTGGATACCGTTCACAAAAAACTTAAAAATTTAAAAAACGTTACCCATATGACCAACGCTATGGCAATTGATTTACTTACCCTATCGCATAGCTCAACGGATGAACTTGACCGTTACAAACCTTCAACATGTTTTGGCGCTTACGTTTTAGACGTTAAAAAGGGCGAGATTTTTGCAATCACGGCAAAAAAAACTATTTTGGCTACCGGTGGAGCGGGGCAGATTTATACCCATACTACTAATGCCCCATCTGCTTTCGGACATGGTGTGGCTATGGCATATCGCATCGGTGCGCGTGTTATGAATATGGAATTTATTCAGTTTCACCCTACTGTGTTTTACGATAAAGGTAATGAAGGATTTGTAATAACGGAAGCAGTCAGAGGAGAGGGCGGAGTACTTGTAGATTCAAACGGGAAAAGTTTCATGGAAAAATACCATGAGCTCAAATCGCTGGCGCCTAGAGATGTCATATCACGCGCAATACATAGCGAAATGCTCAAAAGCGGAAATACTAACGTTTTTATAGATTTATCCGCAATGAAGCCCGACTACATAAAAAAGCGTTTTCCTCACATCTATAAAAGATGCCTTAAGCACAAGGTGGATATAACCAAAGACCCCATACCCGTTGTTCCTGCTGTACACTATATGTGCGGGGGAGTTTTTGCTTCGCCTGAAGGCAGAACAAGTATCAATGACTTAAATGCAATAGGCGAGACCGCATGCACCGGATATCACGGAGCCAACAGACTTGCAAGTACTTCGCTTTTGGAATGTATCGCAATGGGGGCAATGTGCGCTCAGGAAGATTCTACAGAAATAAAAACCCATAAATTTTATCTGCCAAAACCAAAAGAATGGTTAAGCCCTAAAATCGCACCCGATGTGGATTTAATTGCCCAGGATTTGCAAATCATAAGAAATACCATGACCAACTATGTGGGTGTGGTAAGGAGCAGAAAACGTCTTGAGCGCGCAGAAAAATTACTCAGAGAATTAAAAAATCAAATAGACGATTTCTATCGCGAATGCACCATCACAAGAGAGATTATAAACTTAAGAAATGCGATACAAACTTCACTGCTTGTGGTTTATGCCGCACTTAGAAATACCGTAAGTTGCGGTTGTCATTACATAGATGATGAACAAAAATAATACTACTTGGAATTTAAGGGAGGAAGTATGAAGAAATTTTTTTATCTGCTAGCTGTACTGGGTTTTATTGTATCCTTCACAACGCAGGGTTTTGCCCGCCAAAGCAAAACATCAGGCGCAAACAGTGTCCTAAAAACCAAACTAAATTCCCAAAAAGTGTATTACAAACAACACTCCCGAACTGGTGATAAGGAAATTTTAGAAACCTTACTTGAAGATATTAACCTGTGGC
>DATKZD010000067.1:0-3864 GCA_035528195.1 Elusimicrobiales bacterium | reverse complement strand
AAATAGATAGAGATTTAAAATGGCTTGAAACTCCAGCAAAACAACCTGACTTGGGAGCTATAAAACTTTTTAAAGCAATGCATCCTAGATATATAAATGAAGAAAAAATGAAGTCTGATGAAATACCTATAAAACCTCAACGGCTAGTTAGCGATCTTCGCAAAGTATTACCTTCCGATACCATACTATTTGCAGATATTGGAACATCTTCGGCTTGGGTACACTATTTTGACATTTATGAGCCAAATACATTTTTTGTAAATTTCGGTTATAGTTCAATGGGTCATGCAGTAGCAGGATGTATCGGTGCAAAACTGGCAAATCCCGATAGTCCCGTATTTGCTTTGGTTGGCGACGGCGCTTTTGCTATGAACGGTATGGAAGTGCATACTGCTGTTGAAAAAAATATTCCGGTTGTTTGGGTAGTTATAAATAACGGCGGTTTTGGTATAGTTCATCAAGGCGAAAGAATGCAGTTTGGTGGAAAATTTAATACAAGCGTTTACTCTAAACCACTTGAAATAGCTAAAATTGCAAGCGGACTTGGTGCCAAAACTTTTAGGATCGAAAATCCTAAAAATTTAATACCTTGTTTTGAACAATCTCTAAAATTAAAACGCCCCGTTGTCATTGACGTTATAGCTGATATATCGGAAGGTGTTCCTATGGAATATCGCACAAAATTACTAAATAAATCTTTTTTAGAAACATAAAAATGAAACAAGACATAAATGCTGTAACTGACTTAATTTTTGGATATCGCAGAGCCAAGATACTTATTGAAGCTGCGTCGCTAAACATTTTTACTTTAATTGAAAAATCATCTACTACTTCCAAAAATATAAGCGATACGCTTAACATTGACCCAAGGGCTACAGAGGCAATTCTTAATGCCTTGGTTGCTATGGGATTTCTTTATAAAAAAAATGGAAGATATAGAAATACTGCTGTTTCCAAAAAGTTTTTAGTTGAGGGAAAACCTGCATGCAGGGTAAGAAATTTAACCTATCAAAATATAATTTGGGATGCGTGGTCAGGACTTGGCAACGTGTTGAAAAATGGCAGACCCTCTACATTGTTGCCAAAACTGTTGAAAGATTCAAAATTTCTTAAAAGTTATATTGTCGGTATGCGTGAGTTTGCAAAAAAACCTTCCAAAGAAGTTGCTCAAGCTATTGATACTTCAAATGTACTCAGGATGTTGGATGTTGGCGGAGGACCGGGAAGTTATACTACTGCTTTTTTGAAAAAGAATCCGGCTCTTAAAGGTGTTATTTTGGATTTACCTCAAACATTAAAAATTGCAAAAGAGTTTATTTCAAAAAGTTCTGTAAAAAATAGAGTGAATTTTATTCCCGGAGATTATCATAAAGTATCCTTTGGCAGTAACAAGTTTGATTTAGTATTGTTTTCGCATGTTACTCATGATGAAGGATATCAGGAAAACAAAAAACTTTTTAAAAAAGCTTATCGCGCTTTAAGAAAAAACGGATTAATTGTAATTCACGATTTTATGTTGGACAAAAGTTTTACAAGTCCACTTATTCCAGCTCTCTTTTTCGTCCATATGGTAGTTCATACGGAGAAAGGAAGAGTGTATTCTAATATTGAGTATAAAAAGTTACTTAAAAGCACAGGCTTTTGTTTTAAAGAAGAAAAAATTATTTGCCCCAGTGCCGCCACTTCATCTAAAATAATTATTGCCCGCAAAAAATGAAAATTAAAATTTCCCTCATACTTTTATTAACGCTGTCGCTTCCTGTTTTCGGAATGACCGAAAAAGATTTTTTAGTTGTTTGTGATTCTGTAGGCGGTGTGCTGACATTGGATCCTCATAAGCAGTTTAGCGGAAAAAATCATATTATATGCCAGCAGATTTTTGAAGGATTGTTGCGTTTTAATCCTGATGGTAAAATTGAACCGGCATTGGCTACGTCTTGGAAAAGAATAGATGATTTGCGAGTTAGATTTAATTTAAGAAAAGGCGTAAAATTTCATAACGGCGAAACTTTTGATGCCAAAGCGGTAAAGTTTAGTATAGAGCGTTATTTTAAACCTGAAATAAATTTCCCTGCATTAGGATTTATCAAACCAATGACCCATGCAGAGATTATTAACAACTACACTGTAGATATCATTACAAGTCGTCCTGACGGATTACTTTTAAATCGTTTGGCTGCCTTTGTATTGATTATTCCTCCAAAGTATTTGAAAGAAATGGGAGACGAGCATTTTGCAAAAAATCCCGTAGGTACCGGCGCTTTTAAATTCGGCAAATGGATTAAAGGTGAAAAGGTTGTTCTACCTTCAAACGAAAACTACTGGATGAAAGGGTACCCAAAAGTAAAAGGACTCGCTTTTGTATTTTTACATCCCGAAAAAAGATTAAAACCGCTATTAGAAGGTAAAATTCATTTGGTTACTAATTTTCCCGGAACTCAAACAAGTTTTATAAGAAAAAATCCAAAAACGGACATAATTAAAAAGCCGACTTTTAGAACATTGACCTTTTCGTTTGATGTTTCCTCAAAATATCTTAGTAATTTGAAAGTCAGAAAGGCATTGAACTATGCAATCAATAAACGTGATTTAATAAGATATGATTTGATGGGCAATGGTAAAAGAATTGCAACTTTAAGTATGCCGGGCGAGGCAGGGCACAATCCAAATCTAAAACCTTACGAATATAATGTTTCAAGAGCAAAAAAACTTCTTACTGAAGCAGGTTATCCCAAAGGGTTTTCTATTAGTGTGGCAACAAAAAAAACAGCAATTAGGTCTGCGAAAATAATAGCTTCCCAACTCAAAAAAATAGGGGTAAAACTTGATATTGTTTTACTTCCAATGACTACACTAATGACTTCGGCTAAAAGTGGAGAATACGATATGCAATTGGGAGATATTCCTGATCCAATGTGCCATAATTATTTTATCCAATATCTTAAGTTTTATCACAAATCACCTTTTTCTATGTGGAAAGATCCTGTTTTTGGCAGGATGATTATGGACATGGCTTCTACTATTGATGAAAAATTACGTGATGAGAAAGCGAAGACTTTAGATACATACATTTATGAAAACGCCCTAAGTATTTTTACGTATCAAAAGATGTCAGTAATTGCTAAACGTAAGAACGTGGAATTTGAACCTTATGTTTCCGGCATGCCATATTTTTTTAGTGCCTATTTAAAGAAGGAGTAGGAAGAAAATGGTCATAAACAACATAGAAAATATTACACCTACTGTTCGTGGGGATCTTAAATCTAAAATGATTAAAGTTTTTAAGGAGTTCAACATTACCATAAGCATTAGTTTTTTGCCTTCTAATTCGTCAACATTGGGAAATTGTCATAACCATACAAGCGAAGTCATTTACATTATCAAAGGAGAAAGTTTTGTAGATATTAACGGTAAGGAATTTAAAATAAAGGCGGGAGATTATTTTTTTGTGCCTGCTGATATTGATCACAAATTTTATTCTAGCGATAACGGTTTAGAACTTCTTGCTTTTCTTTCCCCTGCTCTTGATCCTAAAAATCCAGATATAAAAAACATAGCTTCAACACAGGAGCGTACATCAAATAAAGCAATCTAATTTGACTGCTATGCAAATTTTTAAAAATGAAAATTAAATTGTCCCGTTTGAAAATTTCAAAGATAGCAAGGCGGTTTTTGACCAGCATTATACCTGTGTCTATAGCAGGTATTGTGTTTTTGGGTATATCCGCTTATTTTTTGCTTAAGCCCTATATCACAGATAACATTAAAAAAGAGATAGACACTTTAAGCCGTCAGGCGTCGCAAAGTATCTCTGCTTATATGGAGGAATTGGAAAATGATATAGAAACTTTAAGCGAAAATCCA
>DATKZD010000066.1:0-2851 GCA_035528195.1 Elusimicrobiales bacterium | reverse complement strand
TTTACGTTGACAAATCCGCGTCTTACGTTTAATCTACTTACCGAAACAGACATTGCAACAATAACTACAAGCGAAATCGTTATGGCATTGTGCATAGGCAGACCGAATATCAATACCAATACGGGTACGACGATAAATCCCGCCCCTATGCCGAGCATAGCACCGACTATGACTATGGCAGATCCCATGATAGTTAAACCTAAAAATGCTAGAATTGTCATACATTTAAGTATACAAATTGGGGGGATAATCTTGCCTGCATTAGAACAAAATTTATTTAATTTTTATATATTCTTATAAAGTGTCTTAGTGGGGGATTTATGGATATACAAGGAAAAGCACTCTTTAGCGGCATAAATGTTTCCGATGCGATGGAGTCTAGAAAAACGGCATTGCTTCGGGAGATAGATTCTATAGACGAAGAAAGACTATTTGATACCGATATGCAAAGTTGGATTGATTATTTGTTTAACAAACATAAAATTCAAATACCTTCAATAATTGAAAATACGCTTTCCTGCGACAGCAAAGATGCCCCGGTTGATTTAAGTACGGTATTTGGAACGAAAGAGTTTTATAACAAAATTCATCGCTATGCCAAAGGCACTAAGTATATTTTTAGTGTGGCATATGAGGGAGATAAGGAAATTTTTAGGTACCAGCCATCTAAGTTTGACTCCAATCCTCCGCACGCAACAGTAGCAGGCGGCAAGTTGAAAATAATGTGTAAAGACACAACTCTTGATGCAGTTGAACTAAAATTATTTTTAAGCACGGAACTTAAAAAAATAAAGGAATGTCTTGGAATTTTAAAATCCGATATTTCCGGATTTAATGATAATCTTAAAAAAAATATAGGGGCAAGAATAAGTATAAGAAAACAACAGCTGGAGGCAACCGATATAGCTGTGCAAAAAATGGACTTGCCCTTAAAGAAACGAAAACAAAAACCTCTTGTCCGCCCGGTTCCGGCGGAGAGAAAAAGTATTGTCATTCATCACAGCGATAAATATCCCGACCCCAATATTTCCGATGAAACCTACGAAGACATACTGTCTGTAATATCCGACATGATAATGATAGAAGAGCGAAGCCCGCATTTATTTAGGAGCATAGATATAGAAACTGTTAGAAATTACATTCTTATCAATCTTAACGGACAGTACGAAAATCAAACGGGAGGGGAAACTTTTGTTGGTCAAAGGCAAACTGATATTTTGGTACGCTATAAGGGAAAAAATGTTTTTGTGGGCGAATGCAGGTTTTGGAAAGGAATTAAATCTTTAAAAGATGACATTGAGCATCTTTTTAAATATGTTACATGGCACGATACTAAAACTGCCATTATTATGTTAAATAAACAAAAAAACACGCCTGCGGTTTTGGAAAAAATTCCGCTTATAATGAAAGAATTTGCCAATTTTGTAGAAGAATTACCATCTGAGAAGGAAGGCAGATTTGAGTTTGTTATGAGCCATCCCGCCGATAAACAAAAAAAGATTTTATTAACATTAGTGATTTTTGAAGTCCCGCAATAGGGGTTTTTACTCCCCACGCCTTATGAGAGCGGAAAAAAAGATAAAGTTGTCGGACACAATGAAAGAAAAAAGTTAGAAAACTCCTCTCCCCTTGCGGGAGAGGCAAAAACGTATATTGAATTATATGTTTTTGAAAACCTTAAAATATACAGGACGGAAGCCGACTTTGTCGGCAGGTGAGGGGTGTGATAGGTTTCTATTCTTCTATTTTGAGCATTGCGATGAAAGCTTCCTGAGGTACTTCTACGTTACCTACCATTTTCATTCGTTTTTTACCTTCTTTTTGACGTTCAAGAAGTTTACGTTTACGCGTAATGTCTCCGCCGTAGCATTTGGCGGTTACATCTTTTTTTAACGGCGGAATGTTTTGGCGGGCTATTATTTTTCCCCTTACGCGCGCTTGTATGGCAATTTCAAATTGCTGGCGGGGTATTAATTTTTTAAGTTTTTCGCAAAGCAGCCTGCCATATGTCTGCGCTTTGGTTTTGTGCGTTATAACAGACAAGGCATCAACCGCTTCGGCGTGGAGCAGAACCTCCATCACAACAATGTCGCTTGGTTTGTAGTCACTTAATACGTAATCAAAAGACGCATACCCTTTGGATACCGATTTTAGTTTGTCATAAAAATCTATTACCATTTCGGCTAACGGCAAATCATATTCAATAATAACCCTATTTTGTATGTGCTCAATGTTGTAATAAGTACCTCTTTTTTCCTTTAAAAGGGTAATTACGTTGTCCATATGAGTTACGGGGGTTACGATTGTAACTTTTACAAAAGGCTCTAAAACTTCAAGCGCATCGCCGTAATGCGGAAATTTTGCCGGGTTGTCTACGATATATAAATCGCCTTCTTTTTTAAGCGATTCGTATTTTTGATGTTTAGTTCTAAGCTTTACTTTATATACAACCGTGGGGCTTGTTATTATTAGGGATAAATTAAATTCGCGTTCAAGCCGTTCTTTTATGATATCTAAATGCAAAAGTCCCATAAATCCCAGTCTAAATCCAAATCCCAAAGACACAGACATTTCGTTTTGGTAATTAAATGACCAGTCGGTTAAATGCAGTTTTTCCAATGCTTTTTTAAGGGCGGGATAGTCTGAGGAATTTGTTGTATATAGACTTGCAAATACCACAGGTCTTGCATCTACATAACCCGGCAGAGGCTTTTTTAGAGGGGAGGGTTCTTCTATTATGGTGTCGCCTATTTTGATGGTATGAATATCTTTTATACCGGCAATTATATAACCCACCTGCCCTGCCGAGAGAGAAGCGGATTTTTTAAGTTTCGGATTTAAAAATCCCACC
>DATKZD010000065.1:0-4648 GCA_035528195.1 Elusimicrobiales bacterium | reverse complement strand
AAATAGATATAAAAAACTGGTATCCCGAAGCAAAATCAGTATTGATATGTACATTCAATTACTGGAACTCAACATTAGGCGAAAAGAGACTATATTTAAAAGGCAGTCAGGTTTCTAAACTATTAAAAATACGCCACAGAAAACCTTCCAACGAATATAAAAATAATCCCAACCATGTTTATAAAGTTACGCGCTATTCTATGCCTATGCCGTACCAGAAAGAGATAAAAGTTATATTAAAAGAAATGCTCGCAGAATTTAAGCAAATAGACCCTGCAATTAATGGTAAAGCATTTGTAGACACTTCTCCCGTAATGGAAAAACCGCTGGCAATAAAAGCAGGTTTGGGTTTTAGAGGTAAAAATGCGATAGTCGTAAACCCTGATATAGGATCTTTCTTTTTTATAGGCGGAATTGCCCTAAACATTGCGCTTGATAGCGATGAACCGAAAAAATTTAAAGGATGCGGCAGCTGCAACCTGTGTGTTAAAGCATGCCCTACAAAAGCACTAAGTGAATATAAGTTGGATATAAGCAAATGTATAACCGCATGGAATTATGTAAAAATGCAGGGTATCCCCCCATTTATAAAAAAACATCGTAAAACTCTTGCTTTGGCATGCGATATCTGTCAGGAAGTATGCCCTTATAACAAAAAGACGGATACACCTATAGTTAAGCAGTTAGAACCTGTAACTATCAAATAAATCCTGATACTATCCCAAAACTTCTTTTATTGTTGTAATTAAGGTTTCCGATTTGAAAGGTTTGGAAAGAAAAACAGTTGAGGGTAAATTGCCAAATATATTCTTTTCCTGCCCTGACGAAATAAGCATTATGACGGGAATATCTTTAGTTTTTTCATCGTTTAGGATTTTTAACAAAACCGAATGTCCGTTGATACCGCTAATACACGCTGAAAGCAGCACCAAAGATGGCATTTCCTTTTTTATTAAATCAAACGCCGATTGACCCTCGTTGCAAGTTGTTACTTTAAAATCGTATTGCGCCAAAATTTCACTTACAATATCAAGTGTTTTTGCATTGTCGTCTATTACTATCGCTTTCATCATAGGAACTTAATTTTATAATTAAACACATCCCATTGCCAATAGAATAAAATTAGACTAACATAGTATCTATGGATAAAAAAGCGTTTTACGGCAGGTTATGGAATAAGCTGATAAGTTTCATCAGGCAATATAAACTCGTAAATCCGACGGATAAAATTTTAGTTGCCGTCTCGGGCGGAACCGATTCTGTGTGTTTATTGGATTTTTTAGTCAAACTTTCAAATAAAAAATCTATTGAAATAGTTGCCTGCCACGTCAATCATTCCATACGCGGAAAAGATTCGGATACAGACGAAAAATTTACCGAAAATTTATGTAAAAAATTGGGCATTACTTTTATAAGTAAAAAAGTTGATACCTATAAATTTGCAAGAGAAAAACGCCTTAGCGTGGAACATGCCGCAAGAACTTTGCGTTATCGGGTTTTAAATCAGGCGGCGCAAAAATACGATTGCAATAAAGTTGCAACCGCTCACCATCTTGATGACCATATTGAAACTTTTATGCTAAATCTTTTGCGCTCCACAAGCCTAAAAGGACTTACGGGAATGCCGCTTAAGCGTAAAATTGCGCCCAAAAGCAAAATAACTATTATAAGGCCTTTGTTTTGTCTGACAAGAAAGGAAATAGAGGGTTATTTAAAATACAATAAACTAAAATACCGCAAGGATAAGACGAACAAATCTTTAAAATTTACCCGAAACTGGATAAGACTTGAGCTTATCCCGATGATAGAAAAAAAACAACCGCAGTTTAAAAAACATATTTTTGAAATATCAGAAAAATTATCCGACGTCCTTAACGTTTAAAAGAAGTTCTTTAGGCAGTCCTATGTCTATAACGGTAACTTCACCTGTGTAAGCATTGGAGGCAGGATTTAGAAATCCCTTTTTATTAAGACCTAAAGTAAGTGTGTAGTTTGCTTTTATGCAGGGAGAGTAGTTTTTACCGCTATCGGCATTAAGCCCTGTGGGAATATCAACTGAAAAAACTGTTTTTTTACATCTGTTTATTATCTCTATTATATCTGCGACCTGTCCTCTGGGAGCGCCCGAAGTTCCCGTTCCAAGCAAAGCGTCTACTACAAAATCGGATTTCGTTACCGCATCTTCAAAACTTTTTAAGTCCTGTTTAAACGTTTGTAACGGAATTTTATAGTTGAGAGCTCTGCTTAAATTTAAGCTTACAAGTTCGTTATATTTATCTTTAGGCGATTGAATAAAAACTTGAGGTTTTATTTTATGTTCACCCAAATACCTTGCAATAACTAAACCGTCGCCGCCGTTATTTCCCGCACCGCATGCTAGTGTGCAGGATAAATCTTTTAGGGCTTTGTTACCCCGCAATATCTCTATTATTTTAAACGCCACGCCTTTACCGGCATTTTCCATTAGTATCTGAGCGGGAATTTTATATTCTTCTATTGCCTTTTTATCTATAAGGCGCATAGTGTCGGAAGAGACGGTGGGATATTCTTTTTGCATAAGTTAGATGCTTGTAACAATGCTTGTAATGATGGAAACGATGAATACAAACGTTATAAAAAGACCTAGCAAAAACGGAAATATGTAGGCAATTATGGCTTTAAAAATAGAACATTTGTAGCCCACATGCAATAAGTACACGACAAATATTAACCTAAATACTGAAATGAAAAAAATAATAAGTCCGCCCAGTAAACTTCCGGGAGATGCGGCGCGGAACAAAATTGCAAAAGGAATTAATATCCCTAGCATAAAATCGGACACGCCCAAAATAATAAAAGTTCCTGTTGCAGACCCCTGTGAACCTGTCACGTCCATAAAAAAGTTTATAATGGCGGAAAGCAGTATTGCCAATAGTATGTTAAGACAAAATGCAAGAATAAAGACGAGAATAATGTTATACGCCGAAACACCCCCCTCCCCTATAGAGTTCCACACAAAAATGCCTATAGTGCCTGTAAAATAACCAAAAAATCCCAAACCGAACTTTTTGTCGGTCATCATACGGGCTGCAAAATTTTTGGGGCTTTCAAACAATAAAGATAAATCTTTGATTATTGTGTTCATTTTAATATATCCACAAGTACGCAAATCTTGGGGTTACAAGGGCAGTTAATTGACTTGTCGGAGACAGTCTGCTTTTCATTTCCAAATTAATGTATGAGAAAATATCCTGTAATCCGTCTTTAGCTTTTATTATTCTAGGATCATCTTTACCCTTTATTTTACCCAGTTCTTTTGCCATTTTTATGGCTTCTCGGGTTCCGCCAAGTTCGTCAACAAGTTTTACCTTGTGAGCCTGCCTGCCCGAAAAAATTCTTCCATCGGCAATAGTTTTCAACTTTTCTTTGGAAATTGAACGTCCTTCAGCCACGACGGTTAAAAACTGTTGATAATAATCATCAACGGTTTCCTGAAGCATTTTACGCTCTTCATCGGTCATTTTGCGATATACGCTGGCTATGTCTTTATGCTCGCCCGATTTTATTGCAAGAAACTTAACGCCGATTTTGTCTAAAAGTTTTGTTGCATCGCCAGTCTGAAAAATAACGCCTATTGAACCCGTCAAGGTACCCGGTAAACTTATAATTTTGTCACATGCGCAGGCAATGTAATATCCGCCGCTTGCGGCAACGTCCTTAAATAAAGCTATGACCGGCTTTCCCTTTTCTTTGCGGGCATACATAATAGCGTCGTAAATTTCCTGCGTTGCCCCTATCGTTCCACCCGGCGAATTTATCTCTACGACAATTGATTTGACATTATCTTTTTTGGCTAAAGTTCTTATTTTTCGCGCTACCCTTGTGGATCTGTCATCAAATGGAGATGATGCATAACTTTCCGTTATAATTCCCCTAACTTCTACCCAGCCGATGCCGGGTCCTGTTCTGGCTAAATCTAAAAGAGATGCAAGTCCGCTTACTTTTGTTTTGCCGTCTCTATCCACTTCTATTTTTGAAGGGCGCATCATTATAATTATACTAGCAAGTATGGATATCCCAAATAAAATTACTAAAACTCTAACCCATTTATTGGTTTTACCGCAGGCAGACGTATCAGACGTGGATTTGTGGTCATTGCCGGTATTTTTTTCCGATACCGTATTTTCTTCCGTGTTGGCATTTTGCATATTTTCGTTATTTTCCATAATTTTTCTCCAAAGGTTAATTATCGTTTTGCAACAGAAAACGTTTGATATTCTATACTAGCAAATAAAAATCCCTAAAAAAACTTACATTTTTTTAGGGACTAAATTGAAAGCCGAGTAATTATGGTGGAGGCGCCGGGATTTGCACCCGGGTCCGAATACCGCATGGCAAAGCTACTACAGGTTTAGCCCATAATTAGTTCACAAAACAAGGCTTATGGGCGGCCTTAGATTTGTGTGTTTTGTATTGTCTTGGGCTGTAAAAGAACAAAACTAAAACTTTTACAGTCGCATCCTGTTTCTTGACGCCTTACCCGATATTACAGGAGAATATCGGAAGACGAACGCTGCTTAGCAAGCAGCGAATTGTAGCTGACTTGTTCTGTTGCCAGTTACTTGTTGTTGACCCTTTTTAGCTGGCCTGGGTCATCCAGCACCTGCAA
>DATKZD010000064.1:0-5077 GCA_035528195.1 Elusimicrobiales bacterium | reverse complement strand
TCCAGTCTTTCATAAGTCTTCTTGTAAGATAGTAAGCGGCGGTATCTACTGCATCTGAAATATCTGTTCCGCTTCCGGTATAATCTCCTATCCATATTATTTCCGCAGTTTCAACGTCAACAAGTTTTGCTGTAACGCCTACTTCGGCATATATCCTATGTACCACCGGAGTTGTAGTAGTATCAAACACTACCCGTTCGCCTACTTTTTCGGTACTTGTTTTTGTGTTTCCGCTAGGCGTTGTGTGGGTTTTGGTTTCGTATACGGGCTCCACTCTGCTTGTTTTTTTCGTTTCCTGCACAGTTTTTGTGCGCGAGGGTTTATATGAAATTACATTACCCATCATAAGGGCGTCAACACCGAGTATTTTACCTACCATTTTGGTCGTTTCGGGCGAAAGATATCCTTGCGCTGAAATTTGATGCTCGCGCAGGACGTTATCAATTTTTGCCCTTTCAATTATTCTAAATCCGCTTTGCATTAAATACTTTGCAAACATATCTTCGGTACCCTGAATGCCCCATATGCGGGTGTCAAACTTAACTATTCCTATTCTTTCTACGCGGTTTAAATCATAAGAGGTATTTAAAACCGAGTGCCTGTTTGCGCACGACGTTAAAAGTGTAAGCAAACCTATCATTAAAATAGATTTATATTTTTTCATAATTTATCCTTTGTTAAATTAAACTGTAACTACATTCTACATTTTATTTTTTACCCGACAACATTACCCCTTGATATGATGTAAATTATAAGTTACACTATTATTGTGATGCAAACTGAAATTTTAATCTACGAAACTGCTTCGGGACGAAAACCATTTATAGATTTTTCAAGAACTTTGGATAGTGCAGACCGAGACAAAATAAGACAAAGGTTAAACAGGTTGGGATATAATCATTACGGGGACTATAAAAATTTAGACGGTAATTTATTTGAGTTAAGATTTAAATCGGGCGGCGGTTTGCGAATTTACTTCGGTAAGATAGAAAGTACGATAATTTTACTTTTATGCGGCGGTAATAAGGGAACACAAAAAAGAGATATAGAAAAAGCTAAAAAATACTGGGGTATTTACAATGAACAGAAAACAAAAAAAACTATTGAAAAGCTATCTAAAATATGAGGACTTCCTTATAGAAGATCTTAAGGCAAATCCAAAAGAAGCGGAGTTGTATTTAAAATCTGCTTTAAAAGAGTATCAAGAACACAAAGACGACAGGGTTTTGCTTTTAGCTTTAAATCATATTGCAAAAGTTAGGGGTATAAGCGCAGTTGCAAAAGACACGCATTTGACGAGACAAACAATACATAGAGCACTATCCATGAAGGGCAACCCTAGATTTTCTACGCTAACGTCTATAATACATTCACTGGGTTACAGTCTGACTTTTAGACATATTAGAACAAATCCATAAAATAAATCTCAAAAACATTTGCCCGATTTTTTGCCGAAAGAAATTTTGGGAAGTATCCTGTAGTTTGAAATTCTTTTTAAAAGATATTTTATCTGGCTTGGTCTTATAGAAAGCGCAAGTTTTATAAGACGCATTGGGGATTTAAAATAAAATTCCCTAAAAGCGCGCGACTGCGCCTGCATAAGCTGACGTTTGGTAAGTCCCTGCGGTATCCATTCGGGTTCCTTGTAACTTTCCTTTGTCCAGTTAGGCGTAAATTTTCCTTTTAAACTGCACCAAAGTTCCGAGCCGGGAAGAACGTCTAATATCAAAAACTGCGCTCTTGCAAGTTTTGATTTTTTTGCAAAACGTATGGTTTGCTCTATGGTGTCTTTAGTTTCGCCGGGAAGTCCGAATATAAAAAATCCCTGACACGATATGCCCGCTTTGGCTGCCATATTAATAGATTTTTCTATGGTTTCTATTTTTTCGCGTTTTTTAACGCCGTCTATTATTTTTTGATTTGCCGATTCTATGCCGTATGCAAAATAGTAGCATCCGCTTTTTTTCATTAGATAAAGCAGTTCCTCATCTATTTTATCCGCTCTTATTCCGTTTGGGCATGCCCAGCTTATGTTAATGCCGTGTTCCAAAATAAGATTGCATATTTTTTCTACGTGTTTTCTGTCTATCGTTAAATTATCATCTTCAAAATGTATTTCCCTAACTCCAAACGTGTCTATAAGATATTTTATTTCGCTTATTATATTTTCGGGAGTTCTAAAGCGTATTTTTTTATCGTAAAATCCCGGACTTGCGCAAAAACTGCATTCGTAGGGGCATCCGCGCGTTGTCATTATTACACCTATCGGGAAATTTTTCACTATAGCCCCGTGCGGAGCTTTGGGATATTTGTTGGGGTCTAATTGCTCCCAGTCGGGAAACGGAAGTTCATCCAGGTTGGCGATAATTTCGGCTTTTTCCAAACATTCGGAGGCATTTTTTAAATTTTCTTCACAGTAAACTCCTTTAATGCCGTTAGGTATAAAATTATTTTGGATAAGTTTAAGTAATGCTTTTTCCCCTTCGCCTACAATAACAAAATCGCATTTGGAATCTTTAAGCGTTTGACGCGCCAAAAAAGTGGGATGCACTCCTCCCATTATTATTTTGACGTTTTCTTTTTTAAGACGCAAAGATAAATCAACCGCTTCTTTGTAAAAAGCGGTAAGGCAGGTTATTCCTACGGCATCAGGGTTTTCGGCAAGTATCTGTTTAACTAAAATTTCGTTGGGGGTTGCATCGCGCAAACCATCAATGATTTTTGCTTGTATGTCGTATTTTTTCAGATATGACGCAAGGTAACCAAGTCCTATAGGCGGTGTTATTATGTGGCTTTTGTAGTTAGGTCTCACCAGTACTATTTTCATTATACTAATGTTACCAAATTCCCGCTCTTACTGCTCTGCAATTGGGTTTCGGTTTTTAAAACCCTAAAAAATACGACATATCCCTTTAGATAGTTTCATATAATGTTTATGAATATGAAGAAAACTATTCTAACCCTGTTGGCTTTTATGTTGGTCCTGCCGTGCTTTGGCGAGACGGCAAAGTTTTATTTTGATAAAGCGTCAAGAGTCCGCAAAGATGCAGACAAGGTAAAGTACTACACGCTTGCAATTGATAAAAACAAAAAATTTGCCAACGCATATCTAAACAGAGGGGCCATACATCTAAAGTTGGAAAATTATGATAAATCCATAGCTGATTTAACCCGCGCCACAGAACTAAATCCTTCCGGAGAAAAAGCCTATTACTATCGTGCAATAGGTTATTATAGGACAGAAAGCTACGATGAGGCAGTGTCCGACCTGAGCAAAGCTTTAAACAGAAAATCAGATTTTATGAAAGCATATTATTTTAGGGCACGCGCATTTCAACAATTAAAATTTTTTGATGATTCGCTGCAGGACTATTCAAAAGCAATAAGTTTGGAACCAAAAAAAGCTTACCTTTATCACTACCGCGCCATAACTTTTGCCGAGTCGGAAAAATACGACAATGCTTTGTCAGATTTTGGCAAAGCTATAGCTTTTGACCCCAAAAACCCCGTAATACGTAAAAACAGGGGATGTCTTAACCTTAAACTCAAAAATTTTAAAGATGCGTATTCCGATTTAACCAAAGCTCTAAAAATGGACAAAAATTTATCCGAAGCCCACATCTGTATAGCGGGTTACTGGTGGATGTATAAAAAAAGCGTCAGCAAAGCGGTTGATACTTTAGAAATTGTTTTCAAATCGGGATTTGACGACATAGAAGCTTTATACGATGTAAAACGGGAAGGATTTTACTTTACAACGCTTGTAGATACACCGCAGTTTAAACGGCTCGTTGAACAGTACTCTAAGGCAAACGGGGAAAAATAAAATGAAAAATTTAAAAAATTTCAGTTCAGTTTTGCTCATTACGCTGGGAGTACTTTTTCTAGCTTCGTGCGGACCGAAAAAACAGATAGTCAAAACCGATCCCTCAAAAGCGCAGGGGTATTACGAACAGGGGCGTAAAGCATTTGAAAAGGGAAAATACGATAACGCCCTTTTAAACTTTAATCAGGCGGTAAGGTTTGATCCTTCTCAGGCAAGATTTTATTATCACAGAGGGCTTACTCATTTTAAACTTAAAAATAACAGTAGTGCGCTGGTGGATTTTGATAGGGTTGTAACTATGAGGCAGGCAAGCAGTGCGGTATACAACAATCGCGGTCTTATTTACCAAACGATGGGTGAGCATCCCGCTGCAGTAAGAGATTTTACCAAAGCAATAAGTTTGGACAAAAAAAATGGATTGGCGTACTATAATCGCGGCGCAAGTTATTACCACCTGAAAAATTATTCCAAAGCCGTAAGCGATATTTCAACAGCCATAAGAATGGGAAGTGCCAACCGCAGTACTTATTACCGAATGCGCGGTATGTGCTATATGGAGATGAACAGTTATCAAAAAGCTTTGACCGATTTAGATATGGCAGTAATCCAAAATCCCAGATATACTTTGGCTTATAATTCCCGCGGCGATCTTCATTTTAAATTGAAACGTTACTCGGGAGCCGTAAAAGATTACACCAAATCAATAAATCTTGCCCCCTACAACAGCGAAATATATTTAAAACGCGCCGATGCGTACAGGGCAATGAGAAATTATTCTAAAGCGGAATCGGATTATTCGTCCGTAGCCGCAATGGAGCCGAAAAATCCTGTTCCTTATGTAAAGATGGGCGATATGTATGCTGTAAAATCGCCCGAAAAAGCCGTTGATTACTATACTGAAGCCATAAAAAGAAAATCCGATGCTAATTATTACTCCAAACGGGCGCAGGTTTATTTTAGTTTGAAAGAATATGAAAATGCGCGCGAAGATTTTACAAAAGCTATAAATCTTGAACCTTCAAACGGCAGGTTTTATCAGGGACGGGCGCACGTTTATTTTACAGAAAAAAATTACAATGCTTCCATAGCCGACTATACTAAAGCCGAAACTCTCGGATATAAAACCACGAAAACATATACAAATAGAGGCATTGCGTACGCAGAACTCGGACAGAATCAAAAAGCCATAAACGATTTTAATACTTTACTTGCCAAGTATCCTCGCAATACCTACATCACATACAAGCGAGG
>DATKZD010000063.1:0-3562 GCA_035528195.1 Elusimicrobiales bacterium | reverse complement strand
TCGATATTGCCGTTCCATATTGCTCCAAAAACTTGCAGAGATGCCAAGTACCCGTTCCAGTTGTAAAGCAGTTTCAGACTCAATGGCTTTTTTGCCTTTTATTATTTTATTGATATTTGTTAGGGGTCTGTCCATTCGTTTGGCAAGTTCTGCTTGTGTCATACCGATGGTTTGCAAGGTGTCTTTTAAAGTTTCACCTGGAGGAAAAACATAATTTGGGTGGTAGTCATTTTTAATCATCATTTGTGGTAATCCTCTATTCCTATTATCCTTACTGCTGTAACTTTTGACCAGTCTAATCCACCATCTTTTTTAACAGGTTTTGGGTTGTTTGCAATGGTAAAAATAAGTCTTTTGGGGTGCTGCAAATCTACAGCTAACTGTCCCTTTCTATTTTCCCTTAGTTCGTGGCACCGCGCTTGCGGTAAAATTCGCAAAACTTCCAACGATGTTGCCGCTTTAATTTCGCTAAGTCTCTTAAAAAGTAATTTGCTAAGCCTTAAGCCATAGTTCTTTTGGGCTAATTTGTAATTTTCGCATATTTTTTGAAATTTGCTGTTCTTAAATATTATATCCATTCTTGTCACTTTTGTCAATATTTCTGTTGACCTTAAAGATTAATAAAAATATTGACCCTTTCCCTGATACCACTTCAATAGCAATTCTTACATTTTTATTTCTTTATAATCACACCCATCACTTTACGCTATTGAAATGTTACAAAAAAAATGTGAAATTTTCTAATTGCCAAGATTTTCGTAGAACTGATTTTCATATTATGCCTAGCGGTGCTTATATTTATTTGCAGGGGTATTGCCCGCTATTCTTCTACTTTATGCATTGCTTTTAGTAAGATGTTAATGTATGAGTATGCAGACAACTTCTATCCAATATATAAAGGGCGTGGGACCCGGGCGCGCAAAAGTTTTTGAACGGCTAGACGTCGCTACGGTTGACGATTTACTAAGCTACTACCCCCGCACGTGGCACGATAGGCGGCTTAATGCTCCCGTAAAACTTTTTGAAGATACAGGTGTTATTGTTTTTTTTGGCACGGTTACAGATGTCTACCATATGCCCGCTAGAAGGGGAATGGGTATTTTTAAGGTGCAGGTTACAAACGATAAAGGTAAAAACGCAGAAGCTATTTGGTACAGAAAATTTAACCGCTTTAGCAGATACGACCCCTTTATCACTTTAAAAAGACACATAAGAAACGGTGCTAAAATTTGGGTTGTAGGGCGCGCCGAAGAAAAATTTTCTTACCTAAATCGTATCAACGTAGAAGAATTTTATATGGCAAACGACGAGGATGCCCAAAAAGTCCATATAAACAGAATTATCCCCGTCTACACTTTAACCGAAAAATTAAATCCCAAATTTATGCGTCAGACGGTTTATAACGCTCTGACAAAATACGGCGCCGATTACCCCGACTGCCTGCCTTATAAATTTCGGCTTAAAAGAAAACTGTTAAATCTATCGCAGTCTTTGCAGGGGATACACTTTCCCGAAAGTTTAACGGAACTTGAATCTGCAAAAAAACGTTTGGTTTACGAAGAGTTTTTGTTTATGCTCACCGCATGGGCTATAAAAAAACGTCAAACTAAAATATGTACAAAAAATTATTCTTATAAAATAAAAAAACATCTTTTAACTCCGTTTAAGCATAAACTCGGTTTTGAATTTACTGCGTCGCAAAAAAAAGTTATTAACGAAATTATTGCCGATATGCAAAGTGTTCATCCTATGACGCGACTATTGCAGGGCGATGTGGGGTCGGGTAAAACGGTTGTGGCATTATCTGCAATGCTGCTTGCAGTAGAAAACGGATTTCAGTGCGCTTTTATGGCGCCTACCGAAATTTTAGCCGAACAACATTATCTTACCTTCAAAAAATTTCTAAGTGCTTTACCTATCAAATTCGAACTTTTAACTTCTAAAGTTACGCCAAAATCCAAAAAGGAAATTTTGGATAATCTGCATGCGGGCAAAATTGACATTTTAATAGGTACACACGCATTACTTGAAAAAAACGTCAGGTTTAAAACTTTAAAACTTGTCGTTATTGACGAACAGCATCGTTTCGGGGTAAGACAGCGCGCCACTTTAAGGCAAAAATCGCAGATGACGGATTTGCTTATAATGACTGCAACTCCAATACCGCGCACTTTGTCTTTAGCGCTTTATAGCGATTTGGACGTATCAATAATAAACGAATTACCGCCGGGAAGGCGTCCCATCAAAACTATTTCCTGCGACGAAAACCAAACATTTGATTTAATCCGCAACGAAATAAAAAAAGGCAGGCAGGCGTATATCGTCCACCCATTAATAGATGAGAGCAGTAAACTTGAACTTAAATCAGTCAAAAAAGAATTTGAACGTTTGGAGAAAATTTTTCCCGAGTTTAAAATGGCAATGCTCCACGGCCAAATGAAAGCAAAAACCAAAGCTAAAGTTATGGAAGATTTTCTAAATAAAAAAATACATATTTTAGTTGCAACCTCGGTTATAGAAGTAGGTATAGACGTTAAAAACGCCTCGCTTATGGCGGTGCAAAATGCAGAACGTTTTGGGCTTGCAAGTTTACATCAACTGCGCGGACGCATAGGAAGAGGCGAGTACGATTCCACTTGCTGTCTTATAGCAGAGCCGAAAAGTAAGGTGGCAAAAGAGCGTATTGAAATTTTGTGCAAAACGCAGGACGGATTTAAAATCGGCGAAAAAGATATAGAATTAAGAGGGCCCGGCGAGGTGCTGGGCGTGCGTCAGCATGGCGAAATTGAACTTAAACTAGGCGACCTTGTTTCCGATAAACAGATACTGGATTTTGCTCTTGAAGACAGAGAGCAATTATTAACCGATGATTCTAATTTACTAAAAGAGGACAATCAGCTGTTTCGTCAAAAATTGGTAAACTTATACAGTAAAAAATGGAATTTAATAGATTTGGCGTAGCTTATAAAAAAATTGGAGATTATATGAAAAAAAAGATAGCTATTTATCCGGGCAGTTTTGACCCTGTAACAAACGGGCATATTGATATTATAAAAAGAGCCGTCGGCATATTTGACGAAGTTATAGTATCGGTACTGTCTAATAGAGAAAAAAAACCTCTTTTTACTACTGAAGAAAGAATGGAAATGATAAAAGAAGCGGTTAAGGCAATTGCTAATGTTTCGGTAGGCAGTTTTTCGGGACTGCTTGTAGATTACATGAAAAAACACAACAGTAACGTTGCAATACGAGGGCTTAGGGCGGTATCGGACTTGGATTATGAATTTCAAATAGCCCATATAAACCGCGAATTATATCCTGAAATGGAAACCGTATTTTTTATGCCAAACGCAAAATACGTATACCTTTCCTCTTCAATAGTAAGAGAGGCGGCATCTTTCGGCGGGGATTTAAGCAAGCATCTGCCTGCAAATGTTAAACAGGCATTAGAAAAAAAATTCGCAAAGTAAAATTTGCCCTTTCGACTTGATACAGCGTTGCATTTTCGTTCGGATACATGGGGGATAAACCCCCGCGTGGTATACCTCACTCGGGTATGCCT
>DATKZD010000062.1:0-6448 GCA_035528195.1 Elusimicrobiales bacterium | reverse complement strand
ACTATAATAGTATAATACAAAAAATAGAAAAATCAATACAAAAATTTCGTGTCAAAAATACCTGATAATATCCTATAATGGAAATGAGGTTGTTACTTTAAGTATAAAAGGAGACGCGGGATGAGAAAGATTGTAAGTATGGCTTTAATTCTTGGAATGTTTTCTATGACGGGCTGTTATGGTAAGTTTAAACTGACCAGCGGTCTTAACGGGGTTGTTACCAACATAAGTAAAGGTGAAAAACCCGGCACGGGCAAACACTGGGTTGCCGAGGGTTTATTTTTGCTCTTTGCAATACTTCCAGTATACGCTATTGCGATTTTGGGAGATGCCATTATTTTTAACTCGGTTGAATTTTGGACAGGAGATAATCCTCTTTCAAACGATCTAACCAACATTGAAAAAGGCCAACATCAGGCAGTAGTAAAAGTAGACAGGGCAAATAATACCTATCGCGTTTATTTATTTGAAAATCATAAACCTGTTACCAATTTACTGCTCAAACCAAATGCTTCCGGAAATATGGTTGCATATACTCCCGACGGTAAAGTATACACAGCACTACATACCAGCAACGGTTATACATTAAGCGGTATTTAATTTTTACTGCTCTTTTGTTAAAAAGCGACTTCGTAATGGAGTCGCTTTTTTTTTGCTAGAATAAGGCGCCGTGTAACTAACGGGGGGGCGGCGTGAAAGGGAATTTAAAACAAAAAAATAAAATAAGGAGCAGAATATGTCCAAAGAAGAAGAGGAAGAAGAGAAAAATAAATCGCAGATAAAACTGGAAATACAATCGGACGAAGTTACAGCGCAGGGAATATACTCCAATTTAGCCGGTATAGCGCACAGCGAAACAGAATTTATTATGGATTTTTTGTTTCTTTACCCTAATCAATCCAAAGCCAAATTAAAATCGCGCATAGTAGCTACTCCCGTGCATGCTAAAAGATTTTTATCCGCACTTAGCGAAAATATACGAAAGTATGAAGAACGCTTTGGCCCTATTGAAGAAAAATCGGCTCCGCCGTATGCTCACGGGTAAAAACATATATCAACAAGCGGTTTATAGCGGGAAGTATTTGGGAATGTTAAATAGTTAGGGTAAATTCTTCTTTAATCTTGTGGCAGATAAGCGCCCAATTGTTTTCTGCAATGTTTTGGCGTGCTGTGTTAATCATTTTTTCTAAAATTTCATCATCGTAGTCGCCGCTTATATGAAACATCAATAAATGTTTTACTTTCGCCTTTAGAGCCGCAAATTCTACCACATTTTCGTCAGACGAATGTCCCGTATTCGTATTTAGAAGATAGTCATTATGCGTATATGCGCTATCATGTATGAGTACGTCTGCGTTTTGGCAGAATAACTTAAGTTTTTCTTCATAATTTTCAATAGCTTTTGTCTCTCCTGAAATTTCCGAATCGGGAGCGTATACTATTTTTTTATTGAATGCTTCCAGTCTGTAACACAAAGTGTTTGAGGGATGATTTGCCTGCATGGGAGTTACTTTTATATCTTCGCCGATATCGTAAGTGCTCATACCCATTTCATACATTAAAAGTTGTGCCTTGGGTACTTTGGATTCCCAATACGGGGAACCGTAGAAAATATCCGACATTAATTCTTTAAAATTTTTATCTATTTGACCCGGACCGGATATTTTTATGGTATAACCCTTTTGGTATATGGGGGCAAAGTGAGCAAGTCCCCAGATGTGATCCATATGAAAATGAGTTAGAAGTATCCATATGTTTTTGGGTCCGTTATTGTTTACTATCTGTTCTCCAAGTGAAATTATTCCGCTCCCTGCATCTAAAATGACTAAATCATTTTTAGTTTCTATTGCAACGCACGGAGTTTGTCTTCCCATATAGGAAGTCGTATCGGAAATTTTTGACGGCATACCCCTATATCCCCATAGCGTAATGCGGACGTGCCCGTCTTCTACGGAAGATATTGTGTTGGGTTTTTCAGGTTCCGATTTTTGTTTTGCTACCTTAATTTGTTCTTCTAATTCGGGGATTTTTTCTTCTTCAATGATATGCTTTATTTGATGGGCGAAGGTTTCTACGTCATAAGGTTTTTTAATGAAATTTGAAGCGCCGTACTGGAATGCTTTCTTTTTTTCAAAATCGTAAGCTTTTTGTGTAACGACTATTATTTTTATCTTTTTGTTACTTGCATCCGATTTTATTAGTTTTATAAGCTCCAGTCCGTTTAAGTTGCTTAACATCAAATCCAGTATAATCGCTTTTGGTTTTTTCTTTTTTATCGTAACCAATGTGTCGGATATTTTTTTTAGTACAAAGGTCTTTAAACCTGTACCGGAAAGCAGAGTTTCGGTCAGTCTTGAAGCTATGGGGTCATCGTCTATGATTAAGACGTCCAATTTTATCTCCAGCATCACTGAAGTATTCTATAATAATATCAGGTTAAAGAAAATAGGCATATTTTTCGTCTATCAGCGTTCGGGCGCAGGGTTTTGGGCATTAAAACTACGTTATAAAATAACCGCTTACGCAGGCGATTTAGGGGCACAAAATTTTAAATTCGTCTTTTGGAGCGGGCGGAAATTTTTGTAGCATAGTTAATGTGCAGATAACAGACATAGGTTCAACAAGGAAATTTTAAATGCGAATAATAGCAGGTACCCAGAGAAGACGTAAATTAATAAGCGTTCCTATATCTTCGGGCGTTAAACCCATTTCGGACAGGATGAAGCAGTCTTTATTTGACATTTTAAAACCATGGGTACCCGGCTCTATATTTTTGGATCTTTTTTCAGGTACGGGAGCAGTAGGTTTAGAAGCTCTTTCACGCGGGGCATTAAAGGTAGTGTTTGCCGATGCAAATCCCGCTTGCATTAAAACCATAAAGAGAAATGTTGAAAAGTTTGATTTTAAAGAAAAATCCCGCATCGTAAAAGCAAACCTACTTTTGGGGTTGGATAGGTTTTACGCTTACAGCGACGGCGAAGGGTACGATATTATCTTTATGGGTCCTCCGTACAGAACGATACACAATAAAATGCTTAATTTTACCGGCAAGGTTATTAAATCCGTTGCGGATTCGGATTTACTGGCTAAAAACGGAATTATCATAGCTCAGCATCACGCCGTTGAAAAATTTGAAGTTCCCAAAGAATTTAAAATTTATAGAACGGAAAAATACGGCGATACAATAATAGATTTTCTAAAAAAGATATCCTAATACAAAAGGTTTTAAATGTTTAGCAATCCCTACGAACTCAATTACAGTAAAGTGAAAACATATTCGGATTGCCCTATCCTCTACAAATACAAGTACGTAGAGTACAAAAGGGCGCCTTTAATCCCGGAAGCTTCTTTAGGAATATCCCTTCATAGAGCTTTGGAACGTTATCACAAAGTGGGAAAAAAAAGTTTGGAGGCTTTAATTGACGCTTATATAGATAGCTGGGTTACGGCCGGCTTTCATAACGCACATCAGGAAGTTGAGTTTTTTGGTAAAGGCAGAAAAATGCTTGAGCATTTTTGGGATTACGACAAAAACTGCAAAAACGAAATTATGTATGCCGAAAAAAGGATTAAATTTACATCCGGTAAATGGACTATTAAAGGACTTATTGACCGTGTTGATAAGCATCCTGACGGAAGTTTTGAGGTAATAGACTATAAATCGGGTTTTGAAATTAAAACAGAAAAAGACGTTTCTAAAGATTTTCAGTTAGGAATTTATGCTTTGGGACTTAAAAAGGATTTCGGAATAAAGGTAAAATCTTTATCAATTTATTTATTGGCGTATGATAAAAAAATAACGGTTCCTTATGATGATTCCAAAGAATCTGAAATCCTTAAAAAACTAACCGACACGGGTGAAGAAATGTTGAAAGAGGATTACAAACCCAATACCCAGCATTGCAAAATATGTATTTTTAAAAAGACGTGCCCTTTTTCTATAGCGTAATTGCAAGGAAACATTTTCGGTAAAATTCGGATTTGAATAATTTGTAAAAATTAGAGTACAATAACTTAGGTTTCATAATCTTTGCAACTAGGGGACTTTGGCATGGCGAACGTTTTATCGGCTATCAAAAAATCATACGCAAGCAAAACTGTGCCAAAATATGGTTTTGTAACCCAAATATATCAGCCCATATTCATACTGTTTTTGATGCTGTTAGTTTTTCTCGCCAAAGACAGCCCACAGCTTGTTTTTCCGCAGCTATTTTATTTATTAGGCGGATTTCTGTTATGCAATGCGTTAACAAATTATTCGTTGAGTAAATTTAAGGTAAGTTATTGGCTTGTTGATTTAATGGCGGTGTTTAACTGTCTCGTAGTGACCGGCATTATGTACTACTCTGGTGGTGGCGGGTCGTACTTGTGGGTTTTGTATTTATTTCCTATTTTTTCGGCTTTGGTCTTACTGGATTACAGACAGATGATGGGTGTAATTTTCCTTATTTTTCTTTCCTGGTCTTTTGTCTATGGCAATCCTTATAACTGGGGTTCCGAAATTTTTCTTGATTTCGGCGGGAAAGCTTTACTTATAATAATAGGTACTGTTTTGATAAGCCGTTTTGTGGGGGAAAAGAAAAAAATAGAAAGTAAGATGCAGTTGCAAAGGGATAGGCTAAATGCCATGCAGACGGAAATGGTGGAGGCGACTTTTCAACCGCTTAAGCATTCGGGCATTATGGAGGTAGGGCAAAAGGCATCTAAAATAATTCACGACTTAGGAACTCCCGTAACTATAATACTTGGAAGTTCACGCATGCTTTTAGAGACAGAAATTCCCCTTAAGCAAGACATTCAACGTATTATAGATGCTTCCCTTTTATGTAAAAGCATTATTTCCAACGCTCTGGATACTGCCGGCGATAAAAATATAAAACTTGAAAAGTTAGATATTGTTGATACTTTAGATTCTGCTTTGTCTATAACCGAACCGCTTTTTGTGTTAAAAGGTATCTCGGTTAAAAAAACTTACGCAAACAAAAAGGTTTTTGTAAAAGGAAATTCCATCATTTTGGAAAGGTTGTTTATAAACGTAATCACAAATGCAAAAAAAGTTATGTCTGATGGGGATAAGTTAACTGTTAGACTTAAGATAAAAGATGATTCAGTTAACATTTTGTTTGAAGACAGTGGCCCTGGTTTTCCTTCGGAACTTTTGGAATCGGGTCCTGAAATGTTTAAAACCGCAAGGCATGAAGGTCACGGCACCGGACTTGGGCTTATCGTCTCAAAGGAGATGGCGAAAAAACACGGGGGGGATTTATATTTTGCAAATAGGCCTTCAAAAGGCGCAGTCGTTACGGTAAGTATTCCGACTTTAAAACCTTCCTGAATTACTTAATCAAACTGAAAATAACTATACAAATACCGAGGATTATCCTATATATGACGAATATATTGAAGGGATGTTTTTTTACGAAATTAAGCAGAAATTTAATTGCCAGCCAGCTTGTAACGGCGCTTGCCAAAAATCCGATTATTAATGCGGGGTTAATTTGGGAAGGGGTAAAATTTTTAAACTCAAATAAAACAGCTCCTAATATTATCGGGGTTGAAAGCAGAAAAGATATTTTTGCAGATTTGTTTCGCGTAAATCCAAGTATTAATGCTACGGTTATCGTTATTCCCGAGCGGGAAACGCCAGGTACAATTGCCATTGCCTGAAAAAGTCCTATTAATAAAGCAGATTTTAAGTCAAATTTTGCATTTTCATTTTTGGCTGATTTTTTATCTGCCGCATATAAAATTAAAGCAAATGCAATTAGCGTTGTGGCAATTAGGCGGGGATTTCTAAAAATAGTTTCCGCATAACCTTCTAAAAATAATCCCGCTAATGCGCCAGGAACGGTTGCTAAAACTAAAAACCAAAGCATATTGGAATTATCTTTTTTCACTTTTGAAAACGCACTGCCTATAATTTCAATCCAATCTTTTCTGAAATAAAATAACACTCCGACAAGCGAACCGAAATGAAGGGCAACATCAAACCCCAATCCCTGATACTGCCACTTGGCGAAATAGGGAAGTATTGTCAAATGCGCCGAACTTGAAATAGGTAAAAACTCGGTTATTGCCTGAAGTATGCCAAGTATTATTGAATGCGCCACACTATCCATAGACTATAATCTATAAAAAATGAACACACCTCCGCCAGTTTAAAAATAGAAAACACGCTTAAACCTTCTAACGGCTGATGCTAGTACGACATAAAAAGGAGAAACAAAAGGTAGATTGGTGTGCTAAAAAAAACGGCGGTAAGGGCTGAGTTAGTTCCTTTACCGCCGATATCATCCGAACACTCCCCGAGTGGGCGTCGGATGTATGCCCCTCACCTTGGGTGGTAGAAATTTGTTTTATTGGAATCGTTACAATCTTGTCTGAGTGTTGTCATAAAGGTACTCTATTATCCGATATCATTCTAATTGTTTTTTTATACTAACTATAG
>DATKZD010000061.1:0-4912 GCA_035528195.1 Elusimicrobiales bacterium | reverse complement strand
TTTATTTTGGTCTCAATTGCAGTACTGCTTTCAAGCGTAAGCGCAGGCGCAATAGATGAAAACACCATTTCGGAATATGTGCCCCACATAAACCAATTAAACCCCAAAAAATAAGCCTCTTATTTTTGCCTATTAACCATTGTAGAAAACCTAAATAACCAAACCCTGCCTTTTCCTATTTGTTAAAATAGTCCTTATACAGAATGAAATCAATCCGTTTTCAAAAAACGGTTGTAATGCTACGGTAATGACAAAAGACAAAATAGATAAAATACTAAAAGTTTTAGATAAACTATATCCAAAAGCGCATATTGCATTAAAACATAAAAATGCTTTTCAGCTTTTGGTAGCTACAATACTTTCTGCCCAATGCACAGATAAAAGAGTAAATAAGGTAACACCTGACCTATTTAAAAAATATCCCAAGCCCGAAAGTTTTGCAAAAGCAAAACTATCAGACATAGAAAAACTAATCTACACAACGGGTTTTTATAGAAACAAAGCAAAATCAATTAAATGCTCATCGCAGGCAATTATGGATAATTTCCATGGTAAAGTGCCAAGTACTATGAGGGCGCTTCTTACGCTTCGCGGAGTTGCGCGTAAAACGGCGAATGTTGTTTTAAGCGGTTATTTCGGTAAAGCGCAGGGAATAGTAGTTGATACTCACGTTATCAGACTTTCTTTTCGGCTGGGGTTTACCAAAGAAAAAAATCCGATTAAGATAGAAAAAGACTTAATGCAAAAACTCAATAAAAACCGTTGGATAGAGATAAGTTACGCTCTGATTTTACACGGCAGGCAAATTTGCAAATCGCAAAAACCGATGTGCACTAAATGCGGACTAAGTAAACTTTGCCCAAAAAACGGCGTTAAAAAATCTGCGTAGAACCCCCGCTATAAGCTAAAATTTAATTATGGAAAAAACAAAGAAAAAACCCGGCAGAAAAAGAATTATTATATCAGGCATTGTAACGATAATAATTATGCTGGTTTATTTTTTTTCCTTTGAACTTAAACAATATACCGACCCGAAAGTGCTTTCACGCAAAATAACCAAAATATTTAGCGATGATTTAAGAAGGGAGTTTTCATACCAAAAAGTATATTTTGAAGGTAAAAATTTGATTTTAACCGACGTAGCTTTAAAAGAAAGACAGGCATTTAGCAAAGGGGATTTTTTAAAAATAAAAAAATTGGTTCTAGCGCTTAAATGGACTGACTTGTTCTTAAATAAAACCATATCCGGCAAAATAAAAGTTACCGAACCCACATTAATTGTAAAGCGAAACCTCACAGGGACATGGAACATATGGGACTTGAGTTTATTTTTTAAACAGGAATCTAAATTTAAAATTGAAAAATTGAGTTACGAAATTGACGGGGGGCTGATAATTACCGACGATAAAAAAACGGATTTTTACCTGCATATGTCCGATTTTAATTTATACTTAAATGCGCATGAAAGTTTAAAAGCCGACGGAAGCAGTATCATAAATGCGACTTACAAAAATCAACATCTAAACCTAAAAAGTTTTTTTGAAGCCGAAGCGGAAAATTCCTCAAAAAAAGTAAAAATTATTTTAAGCGATATAAAATTGAACAATACCCTTATTGGCGGAACGCAAATTAGCTTAAATTTGGAAAATGCAGATGCCCCGCTTATAGATCGCAAAATAAAATTTAATTTGGCAACTCAAAATGTTTCCTTTAAGGGCGAAGTTTTGCAAAACGAGGCGGATTTCTTTTTGTTTTCCCCTTTTATGCTCTATAAGAAACTTTATGGAGGTAAACTGCCTTCCGCAGAAAGTCTAGGAGTTAAAAATTTAGATATTAGGCTCAATTACGATGAAAAAAGCTGGAATGTAAAAAAGTTTACGTTTGAAAGTCCTCATACATTTTTGGATTTATACGGAAACATAGACGTCGTCTCCCAAAATTTGGATTTAAAATTTAACTTAAAACTGGGTACGGAAAATTTTAAAATAGAAGCTTTAGGTAAACTGCCAAACCCTAAAGTTAAACCGGAAATGAGCGGTACCATAAATAAATACCTAATGACAGGTTTTAAAGGCTTGCAAAATTTACTGGATAAGTATTATGTAAATCAGGAGTGAAAAAAATGTCAAAAAAAATAATTGTAATAGGTTCGGGGCCTGCGGGATATCCCGCAGCATTTAAACTGGCCGAATTGGGCGCAGAAGTAACCGTAGTAGAAAAAGAACAAGTCGGCGGGGTATGTTTAAATTGGGGATGCATTGCGTCTAAATCGTATTTAGACGCCGCTCACAGATTTCACGCAATGCACAGTTTAAAGGATTTAACGCAAGACGGAAGCGAAAATCTGCTAAAGTCGGTGCAGGACAAATTAAGCTGGGAAAAAATCCAAAACCGACGTTTGCATACCATAACAAAACTTAGAAACGGTTTAAAAATGCAGTTTAAAGCAAAAAAAATAAATCTTGTAAGCGGTACGGCAAGTTTTAAATCCTCAAATGAAATAAACATTGAAACCGACGGTAAAACAATCACGGAAAAGTTTGATTATGCAATAATTGCCTGCGGCACGGAAAGTTTTTTTCCGCCGCCGTTTAATGCGCACAAAGAAAAACTGCTGGATAATAAAACTGTATTTTCGTTAGAAAAACTTCCTAAGTCTATTATTATTGTAGGCGGCGGAGTTATAGGAGTTGAGTTTGCCTGCCTGTTTAACGCAATGGGAACGAAAGTGGACATAGTTGAAATAATGCCCGACATACTTGTCGGCGAGGATGCAAATATCGTGCGGGTACTTAAAACTTCTTTTGAAAAAAGCGGAATTAAAATACATTTGGGTAAAAAAGCAAAAGACGTAGAAATAAACGGCGGCGTAAAAAAAATAACTCTTGAAGACGGCACGGAAATGCAAGCCGAACATATCTTGGTCGCCGCAGGCAGAACCGCCGAACTTGAAAACTTAAAACTTGACAATGTATCCGTCAAATGGGACAAAAAAGGCATAGCGGTTGACGAGAACTTTCAGGCGGGACAAAAAAACATTTACATTATTGGAGACGTAAACGGAAAAATGCTACTTGCCCATGCCGCTTCAGCGCAGGGCGTTGCGTGCGCAAATAATATAATGGGGCAGAAATCATTTTACGATAATAACTTGGTACCCAAGTGCATATACACGTGGCCTGAATCTGCGTCAGTGGGATTAAATAAAACGCAGGCAGAAAAAGCAGGTAAACAGGTTAAAACGTTAAAAGCGTTTTTTATGTCAAACGGAAAAGCGCAAGCTACCGGAGAAACGCAGGGGTTTGTACAGATAACCGTTGATGCTGCGTCCGATGAAATTTTAGGCGCTCAAATTATAGGTAGCGGCGCAACGGAAATAATACACACATTCGCCGTAGCGTTGTACACTAAAATGAAAACCGAAGATTTGAAAAAAATAATCTTTGCTCATCCCACGATGAGCGAAACCATACACGAAGCGCTTTACAGATAGAATAGCGTCAGAATAGTGTCAGGCACTTTTTTTAAAAAGTGCCTGACACTATTATACTGCTGGATGTCGTCAATCATTGCCCGCACATATTAACTTTTGCTATTAATATATTCTGTTGGAGGATAACAATGGAAACAGCAACAACACCTAAAAAAACTGCCCTAAACCAATTAATGAAAGACCTAAACGGCAAGATGGTAGATTTCCACGGCTGGGAACTGCCTATACAATTTGGCGGAATAATAAGCGAACATAAAGCTGTTAGAAATTCCTGCGGATTGTTTGACGTTTCGCATATGGGAAACATTTTCGTAGAAGGTAAAGACGCACACAAATTTGTTCAAACAATAAACTCAAATGATGTTAAACCTATTAAAGGAAGAGGAGTTTATTCCCACGTACTAAACGAGCATGGCGGAGCGGTAGACGATGTTATCGCATTTTGCATCAACGAACATAAATTTTATTTGGTGGTAAACGCCACCACAACTCAAAAGGATTATAAATGGTTTACGGATAAAGGCAAAAATTTTGATGTTACAATCACAAATAAGAGTGACTACTATCAAATGATTGCGTTGCAAGGTCCCAAATCCGCCCCCTTAATGGAAGAAATTTGCCCCGACGCTGTTAAACTTGCAAGATTTCATCTGCTTGAAACCAAAATAAACGATTTTGACGTAATAATAACCCGTACGGGATATACAGGAGAAGACGGTTTTGAAATAGCGGCAAGCGCAGAAGCTATTACGGTTATTTTTAAGACACTTTTGGAAAAAGGAAAAAAGTTTGATATTATTCCCTGCGGACTCGGAGCGCGCGACACATTAAGACTTGAAGCCGGATACCTGCTTTACGGACAGGATACCGACGATAATCACACCCCGTACGAAGCGGGCTACGGCTGGGTAGTAAAACTAAAAAAAGACGTAGATTTCGTAGGTAAACCCGCTTTACTTAAGCAGAAGGAAGATGGAATTAAAATAAAACTTACCGGTTTTGAGCTGATTGACAAGGGCGTTGCAAGAAACGGATGCGAAATATGCAAAGACGCAGTAAAAATAGGAACACTTACAAGTGCAACTTTTTCCCCCTCGCTGGGCAAATCAATAGGAGTGGGATACGTGCCGTCGGATTTGAAAGAAGATGAAACGGTAGAGATAATGGTGCACTCAAGGTCTTTTAAGGCAAAAGCGACCAAAGTGCCTTTCTACAAAAATAAAGTTTAAGGAGCGAAAAAATGCCGAATCCAGAAGAATGTAAATACACAAAAGCGCACGAATGGGCTTACATAGAAGGAGACATCGCCATATTTGGAATTTCAGAATTTGCTCAAAAAGAAGTAGGCGATATCGTCTTTATTGAACTGCCGAAAATAGGGCAAAAAGTGGAAAAAGGCGAACAATGCGCAGTTGTTGA
>DATKZD010000060.1:0-6167 GCA_035528195.1 Elusimicrobiales bacterium | reverse complement strand
AAAACCATTGACCGTAATGGTTGAAAAAATGTCAAAATCTAAAAAGAATGTAATAAATCCCGATGATATTTTAAACGAATACGGCGCCGATGCTTTTAGAATGTATGAAATGTTTATGGGGCCATTTGAAGCTTCCAAACCGTGGGATAAAAAAGGCATTGAGGGAGTATACCGATTTTTAAAACGTGTATGGGCGTGGGCGCATAATGCAACAGAGAAAAAACAAATAGCCGATGTTGTACTTACTGAGAATTTAGAAAGTTTAATGCATAAAACGATTGCAAAAATAACTTCGGATATAGAAAATTTAAGACTTAATACCTGTATTTCAGCTTTGATGATATATTTTAACGACTTAAGCCAAAGCGATAAAATTTCCAAAACGCATTTTGAAAATTTTCTAAAACTTCTTCATCCTTTTGCTCCGCATATAACTGAAGAGTTGTGGCAAAAAGCGGGCGGTAACGATTTTTTGGCAAAACAACCCTGGCCTAAATTTGACAGTAAAATGCTTATCAGTAGCGAAATGGAAATAGCGGTGCAGATAAACGGAAAATTACGCGACAGCATACTTATCAAAACCGATGCATCGGATGATGAAATAAAATCTATCGTATCGGGCAGGGAAAAAGTAAAAAAATACACTGACGGAAAAACCATCGTTAAGACCATTATCGTTCCCAAGAGACTTATAAATATAGTGGTAAAGTAAATGAGGTGTGAAATGAAAAATATGTTTAAGTTAAGTTTGATAGCAGGTTTTTTACTTGTTTGCGGATGTGCAAATAAACAGAATGTTGTTTATAATCCGCACGCTCAAAAAGTTCCGCAGCATATACGACAGCTTGCCGTAAGCCAGTTTGTAAACAAAACAAATTTTTTCGGGCTGGAAGAGAAACTGACGCTCAAAGTCATAGACGAGTTTTTAAAAGATGCAACTTACCCCATCGTTTCGGAAGAACGTGCCAAAGGCATAATAGAGGGGCAAATAAACAGGTATATATTAACGCCTATACAATACGATACTGCCTTAGTACCCAGCGTGTATAAACTCACTGTTTTAATAGAGGTGCGGCTGTTTGATAAGCAATCTCAGGAGTATCTTTGGATTGAACCGGCTTTGGAAGGTGTGCAGATTTATTCCGCCTCCACTTTGGCAGGAGGAATGACGGAAGAACAGGCACGGGAATTTATATGGGAAACTTTGGCAAACGACGTAGTCAAAAGAACGATAGAAGGATTTGGATCTATATCAAGCCAGTCTCAAAAGAAAATTGCGCCCACAGACCCGGGTAAAGAAGAGGATGTTTTTCCCTCTGATAAAAATATCTGATATGGCGCAACTTAACGTAGAAAAACTATTTAGCGAACTTCAAGCCAATAAGATAAGACCCGTGTATTGTCTTGGCGGGGAAGAAGTTTTTAGAAAAAATCTCGCAGTAGAGAAAATAAAAAAAATAATCAGCCCCGATGAGTTTAATGTTTCAACATTTAGTATAGATAAGTCCAATGCAGGCGAAATTCTTACCCTTGCAAATACCCCGCCTGCTTTTGCCGATAGAAGACTTATAATTATTAAGCAAGCGGAAAAAATAAAATTTGATATACTAAAATCTTTCGTTGAGTATCTTCAAAATCCGCTAGATACTACCTGCCTTATTTTTATGACTGCGGAAAGAAAACCCGCAAATGCCCTGCTTAAAGCTTGCACCGAACACGCCGTAAAGGCGATATTTTATAATTTAGACGAAAGTCAGGCGTCAAGATGGGTAAACAGTGTAGTGGAAAAAAATAAATTCAAAGCGGATTTTGACGCCGTTCACCTTCTCATTGAAACTGCGGGGACGGATTTAACTGCTCTAAATAACGAACTGGATAAAATTTTTACGTATTTAGCGGATGATAAAAATAAAACCATCACAAAGGAAACAGTTTTAAATTCGCTTGGTTTTTCCAAAGAAGAAAATCCTTTTGCTCTTGCGTCCTGCCTGCTTGAAAAAAATATGAAAAAATCGCTAAGTCTTACCGAAAAACTGCTGGCTTCGGGGCAGGAGCCGATGTTTTTGCTAAACATAATAAGAAATACGGCAATTAAGATACTTAAAGTTAAAAGAATGATGAGGAAAAATTTTACGCAGGAACAGATTTTTGCGCAGGCGGGTTTAAACCGTTTTTTTGACAGGGGATTTATAGAAAAAACGCACAATTTTAAAAATGAAAATACTTTGGTAGATGCTTTGGAAAAATCTTTGGAAATAGAAAGTTTGATGAAATCTTCGCAATTAACTGATCCCAAAGCATCGCTTAAATCCTTAATAGCAAAAGTTTTATCGGGAAGATAGACTTTCGTAACAACAAAAATCACACGGCGGTTTTTTGTCCGTGTGATTTTAAGTTGTTAAATTCGTTTTTAGGCGCTTTTTTTCTTGACGGTAAGTTTTTTTGCAAACTGGGCTTTTTTTCTTGATGCGGTTTTTTTGTGAATAGCACCCGATTTGGCTGCTTTATCCCATCTGGAATAAACTTCCGCAAGCAGTTTTTCCGATTTTTTTACATCAGTTCCGTCAAGACTGATAAGAAATTCTTTTACAACCTCTTTAACTTTCTTTTTTAGACCGCTATTGCGGGAATTTCTTTTATCGGATTGACGAATTTGCTTTAAAGCGCTTGTGTGACGACCTGTTTTAAGTTTTGCCATAGTACGTAAGTTTAGCTTTTTTCCCGCTAGAAAATCAACGACTTAGCTTTTGCTTTGCTCCGTGTAATTACCGCCTCTATCCGCGTCGTTGCGAAGTATGGGACTGCGGTAATTTTTCAAATAAAATCCCCCCAGCCTTTCCTGTACATTTAAAGGGGGCATCGGTATGTGCAGGTATGACATAGGATTTTTTTATAAGATGTTACTTACGAGATGTTATTTGCAAGGCGCCATTTATAAAGCGTTACTTATAAGGTGTTATTTGTAAAGCGAAGTAAAACAAAACAAAGGTATATTTTTAATTTTTATGGAAACAAAAAACACAAAAAACACAAAAAATCCTTCTCCTTTTTCTTTTCTGCCTCCCAAACCCGGCGTTTATTTAATGCGTTCGTCAAACGGAGAAATTATCTATATAGGAAAAGCCATAAATTTACGCAAAAGAGTTGCGCAGTATTTTAGCGGGGGACATTCTTTGCAACAGGGCTGGAAAATACCAAATCTTGCGCCCCTTATAAAAAAGGTGGATTATATCCCCGCATTTAGCGAACGCGATGCGCTAATTTTAGAACGTAAACTTATCAGACGGCATCAGCCCTTTTTCAATACGATGTGGAAGGATGATAAATCCTACCCGTTTATCAAACTTACCGTTAACGAAGATTTTCCCAGAATTTTTTTAACCCGAAAAAAAACTAAAGACAAAGCAAAATACTTCGGCCCGTATCCTAATTCTTCGCAGATAAAAAAACTTCTTAGATACCTGTGGAAAAGCCAATTTTTACCACTAAGACCGTGCAAGTGGCAATTTTCGTCTAAACAACCGCTTGCCAAAACCAAAATAGATTCCTGTCTGTACTTTCACACAGGGCAATGCCCTGCGCCGTGCGCAGGTAAAATAACAAAATCCAAATACCGACGGTTGGCAAAAAGGGCGGTAAGTATTTTTGAGGGGGAATTTGGTAAGCTTAAAAAAAATTTTACCCGACAAATGAAAGAAAATTCAAAAAAATTAAATTACGAACAATCTGCTAAATACAGAGATTTACTCCACGCAGTAGAACACATAGAGCAAAAGATAAGCGTAAGCAGGTACAGCGACGAGGACTTACAAAAAATGATGGGTAAAGTGGAGTCCGTAAATCTGCTTGGTAAAATTTTAAAACTTAAAAATCCTCCCTTGCATATAGAAGCGTTTGACGTTTCGCATTTATTTGCCAAGCAATCTGTGGGCGCTATGGTATGTTTTACTGACGGTGAAAAAAACCACCCGCATTACAGAAGGTTCAAAATCAAAAACACAGATACTATAGATGATTTTGCGATGATAAATGAAATTGTAAAAAGAAGACTAAAATCCCTAAAACTATCAGGCGAGGAATTTCCCGATTTGCTTTTAATTGATGGAGGTAAAGGGCAACTTTCGTCGGCATTGTCGGCGTGCGGGGAAGTTAAAGTTAATGTAGCTGTTATAGCTTTGGCCAAACAAAAAGAGGAAATTTTCGTTCCCAAAGTATCACAAAGCATACGCCTTGCCAAGTCCAATCCTGCACTTAAACTTCTAATGGAAATAAGAGACGAAGTACATCGCTTTGCCATATCTTATCATCGTAAGCTAAGAAATAAAAAGATAATAACTTAAAGTTAAGGAAGTTGAATATGCTGCCCAAAAAAATACTTACGGAGATGAAAAAATATCCTCCGTTTTACCAAAAAGTGTGGAAAATATGCGCTCAAATACCAAAAGGTAAAACTTTAACTTACGCATGTCTTGCAAAAAAAGCGGGTAGTCCAAAAGCGGCGCGCGCAGTGGGGCAGGCAATGAAAAAAAATCCTTTTGCTCCCCATGTGCCTTGCCATAGGGTAGTGGCAACTAATGGCATAGGCGGATTTTCAGGCTTCGGTGGGGTAAAAGGAAAAATAAAACTTCTAAAAAAAGAGGGTGTTACGACATCTTGCCTACAATGTCACCGAGAGAAAGCATAGGCAGCATCATTGCTACGATAATTATACCTATCACAATTCCCATAAACACTATCATAAGGGGTTCTATCATAGAGGTCAGTCCTGCAACTGCGGCGTCTACTTCTTTATCATAAAAATCTGCTATTTTAACCAGCATAGTATCAACACTTCCCGTTTCTTCACCTACATTTATCATTTGGGTTACCATGGGGGGGAACAAATCAGTTTTCTGTAAGGGTTCAACAAGACGTCCGCCGTCCTTTACTGTTTCCCGACAATTTAAAATAACTTCTTCAATAACAACGTTTCCTGCGGTGGCTGCTACTGTTTCAAGCCCTTGCAGTATAGGTACACCGGATCTTATAAGAGTTCCCAACGTTCTTGTAAATTTTGATATTGCTACTTTTTTTAATAAAGTGCCGAAAAGAGGGACTTTTAAAACGTAGTTATCTACTGTATATGCACCTTTTTTTGTCTGGTAATATTTTTTGGCTCCAAAAATAGCTGCGCCGATAACAGCAAAAATATATAAAAATTTTGATTTCGCTATATCTGATACGGCAAGAACAAACTTGGTAATTCCCGGAAGGTCAGCCCCGAATTCTGCATAGATACCCTTAAAAGTGGGAATGACGAAAATTAAAATAAAAACTGTTATTAAAAAAGCGATGCTCATAACAACAGTGGGGTATATTAAAGCGGTTTTAACCTTGGATCTAAGTTCCTGCGCACTTTCTAGATAGTCGGATAATCTCTGCAATATAACGTCTAAAATTCCGCCGACTTCTCCTGCGCGTATCATTGCTACGTAGAGATTATCAAAAGCTTTAGGGTGTTTTGCCATGGAATCTGCTATTGAAATGCCGGATTCTATGTCGGTTTTTAAATCAACTAAAACTTCCTTGAATACGGGATTTACAGCTTGTTCCGTAAGTACCGAAAGTCCCTGAACCAAAGGAACCCCCGCATCTATAAGAGTTGATAACTGTCTTGAGAAAATAACGATATCTTTCAGTTTTACTCTTGGTTTGAGAGGATTTATGGTATTTAGAAAATTATTTATAGCGCTTTGCGGAATTTCGGATATCTCTACTATCTTAAATCCGAGGGCTTTGATTTTATCAATTGCAGCACCTTCGCCGCTAGCCGTAAGCGTGTTTTCAACAACATTTCCGTTTTTATCTCTTGCGGTATATTTAAATTGCATTTTGGATTATCTATTTTCCTTTTTGTAAATATTTTTTAAGGTCGTCAACATCGGTTGCTCTGCTTATCGCTTCCTGATAAGTTATAAGTTGTTTCGTGTAAAGATCGGCTAAAGACTGGTTCATTGTAACCATACCGTATTTGGCACCTGTTTGCATAGCGGTTACTATCTGTTCTACTTTGTAATCTCTAATCAAATTTCTAATTGCCGAAGTCGCAATTAGAACTTCGCTTGCAAGTACGCGGCCTGTATTAGAAGCGCTGCAAACCAATTGTTGCGATATGACGCCTTGAAGTA
>DATKZD010000059.1:0-6163 GCA_035528195.1 Elusimicrobiales bacterium | reverse complement strand
AGGGGTTATTATTCCACCTACTCCGCCTGCGATAAAAGTTAAACTTGTAACTACTATCTTTACTAGAAATCCGTACCATGCAACGGAATTTCCGTGTAAAACGGAATTAATCTCATTCATTCCAAGACCTAAGTAAGAGGGAGCAACTGTAAAACCGATTATTACTATCAAAACTCCGGCGATGAAAGGAATAAGTTTTTTTGAAAATCGCATTCCTATAAATCGCGATATAAGATGCCCGTATTTGGTAAGCTCAATTAACACAAACGAGCAAATCCCGAAGAAAATTCCGGCAAGTATAACTTTTATAAAAAACTGTTCGCTAAATACATGCACCAAGTCTATCGGATGATACTGATATGCCACGCCCAGATATTTCGTTACCTGAAATGCGGTAATTCCCGCTACTAAAGCAGGAAACATAACGTCGTAAAACAATCTTCCGACAAATAATACTTCAAGTCCAAATAACGCCCCCGAAATAGGCACGCCGAATACTCCCGCAAAACCTGCGCTTACCCCGCATATCATAAGTTTTCTTCCGTCCTCTGCGGTAAGGTTGAGAAACTGCGCTAAGTTAGAACCTATTCCCGCTCCCACATCTGCACAAGGTGCTTCCTTACCTACGGAACCCCCGGCACCTAACGTTATGATAGGCAGTAAAAACGCTTTCAAACTGGAACCGATAGATACTTCCTGTGAACTATTTATGCGTTCCACTACCGAGTCGGTAGAATAGTCTTTATCTTGCGGTCGTATTTTTTTTGCGAGATAAGTTACTGCCATAAATACTAGCGGAAGTGAAAAGTAATAGTATTTGTAAGACGTTGTAAAACCTATGGTTAAATTTAAAAGTTTTAAAAAAGCCGCATTTGCCAACCCTACTAAAAGTCCAAGTAATGTAGCAAGAAAAAACCATCTAAGTATACCGAAAAAAATTAGAGTTTCTTCCGTCAAATGTTTCTTCATACTCACATGATAGCAATTTGTCTTTTGGGATGTAGTTAGCCCAAATCAAGTAAATTAGTTACTAGTTTCTTAATTTTTGCGTCCAGTCCGTATACACTGCCGTAAATTTTTGCAAGGATAGGGTTTTGATACACTTTAAGGCGTATTTTAAACCATGAAATGTCGTCTTTTTGCATTTTAAATCTGAAAATTTTATAGGGATTTATGCCGACAGTATTGGCTCCGCCGTCGGTTGTAAAAGCCAGTTTATACCCTGATGCTTTTGCTGCGGGAATATAGTTTTTTTTGTAATGTCCCCACGGCCAGGCAATAGAGACAGGGTTATAGTTGGTATTTTTCTTTATTAAATCGCGCGAAATTTCCAGTTCGCGCTCTATATCGGCGTAGTCGGAAGTTTTATTGAAGTTTTTATGGGTGTGCGTATGCGAGCCTATTTCAAAAATATCGTCTTCAACCATAACTTTTAATTCTTCCCACGAAAGGAATTTATCGTCGCCTCTCTCATCGGTACGGGTATCGGGAGATTTTTCTCCGTCTTCGGTTGTCGGGCGTATAACTTTTAGGGAGCGCTCTATATTTTGAGTAGTTACAAATACGACTGCTCTAAATTCGTACTCCTTGAGCAAGGGGTAAGCGCAAATCCAATTATTTACGTAACCGTCGTCAAAAGTAATTAAGACGCTTTTTTTTGTTAAAAGTTTTTGTCCCGTGATGTGAAGATAAAATTCTTCAAGCGAGGGAGTGTAGTAATTTTGTTCCTTTAAATATCGCAATTGACGTTCAAAACCTTTTAGGGTAATTTCCCTGTCATCGGATATGTGGTGATACATTAAAACCGGTATTGAAAACATTTGCTTAATTCTCTTGCGAAATAATTTCTTTATATAAACTTTCCAGCCTTAAAGCGACTTTTTTTAAGGTAAAGTTTTCCAAAACTCTGATGTATCCTTTTTGAGCCATTTCGTTTGCCGTTTGTGGATTTTTGAGCATTTTTAAAATAGCCGCAGATAAAGCTTCGGGATTTTTTGATGGAACCAGTATGCCGGTTTCCCCGTCTATTAAAACGTCGGGTATTCCGCCGATATTTGAGGCAACTGCAGGTACTTGCGCGCTTTGCGCTTCAATTAAAGCTGTTGCAATTCCTTCCTGCAAAGACGGCATAATAAATAAATGCAGTCCCGATAAAATATCCGGTACGTCTTTTCTCTCGCCTAGAATTTCAACTTTATCGGCAATTCCGAGAGAGTCTGCTTTCGGACGTAGTTTTTCCGTATCGCGTCCTGCGAAAACAAAAGTAGTGTCGGGAAATTCCTTTAATATGGAAGGGGCTGCCTCCATAATATAATCCTGTCCTTTAACCCAGCCGTAATGCCCTACCAATCCTATGCGAAAAGGCGGTTTAAATTCTAAATGCAGTCTTTTTTGTCTTGCCTGCTCGTACTTGGAAAAATCAACCGCAGAAGGTATTACGGATATTTTATCTGCATTTACTCCGCCCTTTATAAGTTCATTTTTTGTAGCGTTGCATACTGCGATAAAGTGCGTTATTTTTTTTGAATGGTATTTTATTTTGCTAAAAAAATTGGTTCTTATCCTAAAAATAACCCGTCTGGTAACTATAAATGGTATTTTAAGCCCTAGGTATTTTGCGACAAGACAAACCGCATGCGCCTGCGGATGATGGGCGTGCATTAGGTCTATTTTTCTTTTTTTACAGATTTTTTTTATTTTTAAAGCAGACAGTACATCATAATCCTGCTTTATTTCTACATCATCAACGGTAAAACCTTTCTCTTTGGCTCTTTTGTATAAAGCACCTTTAGAAGATATCGCAAAAAATATTTTATGTCCTTTCAAAGACAATTTTTTGGCGGTCAAAAGCATCTGATTTGTGCCGCCGCTTAAGTTTTTTGATTCCGAAACAAATAAAATATTCATTTTTCTACCGGGGGTTTTATTATTTTAGCGCTTTCATTCGCACTTTTATTGTAGACGCTCTCATTATGAAAGACAAATATGACTCCCAAAATTTCCTTATGCCTCTTATTGCTCTGTATTTTACTGAAAGGTTTACCAAAAATTCTACCCCTGTGTACTTCCATATATTTTGAAAACTTATTTTAAGTTTTTCTACTTTAAAAGGATATTTAGTATCAAAATGGTGGGATTTCGTATCCTCAAAACGGTCAAAACTATAAGAATTAAAATGGGTTTTGTGAGAAGGATCCCTCCAAAATGTCCAATCCGTGTAATGGGGAACGACTATTTTTACTACTCCGTTTGGTTTTAGTATACGGTGAATATCTTCAAACAACTCGTATATATTGCTAATATGTTCAATGATGTGGTGGAGCACAATTTCATCAAAATGATTATCTTCAAAAGGCAGAGGAGTTTTGTTTAAATTCCATACTACATCTGCTCCCACATTATCTCTTATGTCTAGGTAAATCATTTGGTTTTCGGTGGGGGTTTGTTTTTTTTCTTTCTCAGCGGTTCTACCGCATCCTGCGTTTAGTATTGTTTTAGCGGACAGTTTTGTTTCCATATGCCTTCTTTACTTTTAGGATTGGGGCTTTAAAATTTGGGAATTAAAAACGGAGTTTTGCATTTATATTCCAAATAATCTTTACCGAATTTTATTTCCAGTTCTTTTTCCTCTATATTTTTGCTGTATAGGAGCGTAAACACTATTACAAACAGCATAGAAAATACACCTGCAGTCAAAGACGAAAAATAAGTTCCTACGCCCAGATAATAAATCATAGCGCCAAACTGCATAGGATTTCTACATAGTTTATAAGGCCCGACTATTACAAGTTTTCTTGGCGGAGCGATGGGGACGGGCGTTCCTTTTCCTATATGCCATTGCACGATAATCGTCCACAAAATAAAAAACAGCCCTATCGCCATTGATGAAAACGCAATTATATCCATCGTAAGTTCAGATGCTTGTATGAGGAACAGTTTTTCAACCATTTCTCCGAAATAAATCAGTATAGTGGGTATAATTATCAGAAAAAGCGTGGCACCTGAAATCAGTGCGATTATTTTGTAAGCGGTACTTCTTTCTATTTTACTGCACTCTGCTAGAAAATTAACAAGTTTTTTAGTCGGCATTTTTCCTCCTCACCACAGTTTTTCCCCATACAACACCAAAGACTACTATATTTCCCAAATTTTTTAGGACAATCTTTCTCTTACTATTAGTTTATAGCTAATTAGGAGGCAGATTTATAGTGTTTGCATAAGTTAAATCCTCAAAACCTTTCGTAGCAACATAGTCAAAGGTTTGTTTTTGCTATAATTTTGTTAATGGAACAGGAAACGTCATTTAAAGAGGTAGATAAACGTCAGCAAAAACGCTGGGAAAAGTCGGAGGTTTTTAAAACACCCGATATTTCCGACGGCGATAAAAAATTTTATTGCCTTGATATGTTTCCCTATCCTTCGGGGCAGGGGCTTCATGTAGGGCATCCTGAAGGTTATACCGCAACGGATATAATATCCAGATACAAAAGAATGAACGGTTTTAAAGTGCTTCATCCAATGGGCTGGGACGCATTCGGACTTCCTGCGGAAAATTACGCAATAGAAACCGGTGTACATCCCGAAATTACCACAAAAAAAAACATTTCGGTTTTCAAAAATCAAATCAAATCGTTGGGATTAAGTTACGATTGGGATAGGGAAATTTCAACGACCGACCCCGATTATTATAAATGGACACAATGGATTTTTCTGCAAATTTATAAAAAAGGGCTGGCTTATGAAGCCAATATCCCTATTAACTGGTGTCCCTCATGCAAAACGGGCATTGCAAACGAGGAAGTTTTTGCAGGTAAATGCGAACGGTGTTCCACTACCATTGAACAGAAAAAGATGCGTCAGTGGATGCTTAAAATAACCGCTTATGCAGACCGTCTTTTGAGTGGACTTGAAAATGTAGACTGGCCTCAAAGTACATGGCTGATGCAAAAAAACTGGATAGGCAAAAGCGAAGGCGCTGAGATTAATTTTACCGTGTCGGGCTCCGATAAAAAGATAGAAGTTTTTACCACGCGTCCCGATACTATTTTCGGAGCGACATATATGGTACTTGCGCCCGAGCATCAACTGGTAAGTGAAATAACCTCATCCGAACAAAAAGACGCCGTAGAAAAGTATCTGAAAAAAACACAAACAGAAACCGAAATGGAACGCTTAAATGTTTCCCGCGAAAAAACGGGAGTATTTACGGGAGCTTATGCCGTAAATCCCGCAACAAACAAAAAGATTCCGATATGGGTAGCCGACTACGTTTTGTTGACTTACGGAAGCGGGGCAATAATGGCAGTCCCCGCCCATGATGAACGCGATTTTGAGTTTGCAAAAAAATTCGGACTTGAAATTACGCAGGTAATAAAACCTCCGAAAGATGCTGACAAAGACAAGGCATACACAAGCGGCGGAACGCTTATAAATTCGGATTTTTTAAATGGTTTAAACGTAGCCGATGCTATAGCTAAAACTAATAAATGGCTCAAAGAAAAACAGGCGGGTTTTAAAAAAACTACTTACAAACTGCGCGATTGGGTTTTTTCAAGACAACGTTACTGGGGGGAACCAATCCCGATAGTACATTGCGATAAATGCGGTACGGTACCCGTGCCTGAAAAAGAACTTCCGTTAAAACTTCCGCAGGTTAAAGAATTTACTCCAACGGGTACGGGGGAATCTCCTTTGGCGGATATTACCGATTGGGTAAATACAAAATGCCCCAAATGTAAAGGAACTGCTAAAAGAGAAACAAATACTATGCCTCAATGGGCGGGTTCGTGTTGGTACTATTTAAGGTATATAGATCCCAAAAATAAAAAAGAGCTGTGTTCCAAGAAACTTGAACAAAAATGGATGCCGATAGACTGCTACATAGGCGGGGCCGAACATGCAGTGCTTCATCTTTTATATGCGCGTTTTTGGCATATGGTGCTTTATGACGGAGGGTATGTTTCCACGCCCGAGCCGTTTAGTAAACTGCGCCATCAGGGAATGATACTTTCATACTCCTATCGCGATGATAGAGGCGTTTATTATCCCTACGATAAAGTTAACTTTTCCGATACGGAAAAACCAGTCTCCAAAGACGGAAAAAAACCGTTGACCGTAATGGTTGAAAAAATGTCAAAATCCAAAAAGAATGTAATAAATCCCG
>DATKZD010000058.1:0-8502 GCA_035528195.1 Elusimicrobiales bacterium | reverse complement strand
GTTTTAAACGGAGTGGAACTTGCATCAGGTTCAATACGAAACCACAAACGTGCGGTACAGGAATCTATTTTGAAACTTATGGGATATTCCGCCAAGGATATGAATCACAGATTTGGAATGCTTTTAAATGCGTTAGATTACGGAGCTCCGCCCCATGGTGGTATAGCAATGGGATATGACCGACTTATTGCGATAATTAGAGGGGAACAGTCCATACGCGAAGTGATTGCCTTTCCCAAAACCACAACCGCCGCCTGCCCTCTGTCGGGAGCACCCGACATCGTAGACGATAACCAACTCAAAGAACTGGGCATAAAACTGGAAAAATAGTCTGCTATTTAATTAAACTTTTAAGAGTTGTATTAGGAAAGTAATGCTGTAAAATCTGTTTATAATCCTGCCCTGCATCGGCCCTGCCGCTTGCGCCCGACTGGCAAAAACCTATTGAATGTCCCCAACCTGCGCCATACATAATCAAATGACTGATGTATTTTCCTTTATAATAGGGTTCAATTATAAAAGAAGTGCTTTTTAACCTGCCGAAGGCAAGGTAGTATTTTATTCTTGCGGGAGTATCCAGCATAAGACTATTTTTTGTTCCCTTTACCAAAACTTTAAGTAAATGTCCCGATTTTGAACGCTCTACAGTCGTAACGGATAAAATTTTACCAACGTCTTTTTTGTTGGAAATTTTAGATTGTATATTTTCCGCCGTAACAAATTTAGCCCATCTGTAATTTACCGAACGGACATTTTCGGAAGGGTGACAAAACGCTTTTGGAACGGTGGTAAACAGTGTTTTAAATTTGTAAGGATTTGCAGGCAGTTCGGTAACGTCTAAGTAATCTATTTGAGGTTTTAGGTAGTCAAATTGATTGCCCCATACTTCTTCTGCCGATTGGGTTATGCCCCCGCAATTTGAAGAGAAAACTGCCTGAATGGGTTTATCTTTGAAAGTTAAAATTAGTCCTTGAGTTTGATTGATAGCTTCTGTCGTAGTGCGGTTTTCGTCAGTTACGCCTTTGTAAACCTGACATTTTTGACTGTCGCATATATCAAAAGAAGACTTTTTTTCCATAGCGTGCATTGCATATGTCCGTGCAAGTATGGCTTGTGCTTTTAATGCTTCCGTCGGGTAATAATCGGGCATTTCGGAAGGCAGGACGCTATAGAGATATTCTTCAAGATTAATGTGATTTACGGCAAAAAGCGTCTTTCTTTTATTATCAACGAAAAACTCCATATCTCCGCGATAGTACCTATCTGCCCTTTCCGCCCAGCTTGTTGCATGTCCAAACAGAGCCGAGTGGAGTACGGTTGTACAGGTGTTTACATCGGAGTTAAGTATTTTTATAGATTTGTTAAACCTTAAAATTGCTTTTTTTTGAGGGTTAAATATGATGGCTTTTTTTGTGTTCCTATCGTATTTAACGCTCCATATTTTTCCCTTCTCTCCTTGTATAATTTTTCTGTTAGTCAAAGGCGATGCGATGGCAAAATTGCATGAAGATGAAAAATAAAGCTCGTCGGTTTCAACAGGCATCGCATCAACTGATGTAGACAACCCCACCCTTATGATTGGGATTTTAGGGCTGATTTTAAATTTCTCTATTTTGCGGTAATATATCTCACCCTCGGGCAAAACAATTTCTTCGGGAGGAATTTCAAGCTCAGATTTCGCTTTTTCAATTTTTTCTGCCATTTTGTTATTTTTTGGCAAGGCATAGACAATTTTTTTGTAATGGTCGTAGGATAGTTGCGGTTGATTTTGTTTTAAATAAAGATTGGCGATTTTCTTTCTGGCTTTTATGAAAGAACTGTCAATTTCAAGTACTTTCTCGTAAGCTTTTATCGCCTCCGAGTTTTTGTTTGATTTTTCATAGTTTTGCCCCAAAATAAAATACGCCAAATAATTATATTTGTCTAAAAGAATAGAGCGGTTAAGATAATTTTCCGCAATCAAATAATTATCCAAATTTGACTCGGCAACTGCCAAATTAAAATAATCCGATGCGGAGGGGATTGGGTTTTTTAGAAGTTCTAAATAAATTGCTTTTGCTTTTATGTAATGACCCGATAAGAGATAAGTTTTTGCAAGTTCTCTTTTTATTTCAAAATTCTGCGGATATTTATTAGTTCCTTTCCTTAAAATTTTCAAAGTTTGTTTGATATCGCCAAGTTCGGTGGAGACAAAACCTGCATTTAGATAAACATCAGCCGAAGGGTTATTTTTTAGGTCGGATAGGTAAGCCCGTAGAGATTTTTCTATTTTGGTGTCAAAATAAAGTTCATTTGCTTTTTCTAAGTTTTGCGCAAAAAGCGAAAATGGTATTAGCCAAATAATTATATATAGTAGTGTTTTTTTCATGTCCCCCACTAGTGTCTATTTATAAAAAAGATATAATGATTGTATCAAATATGAAAGCTACTGCTATACCCAACTGGTTAAAAGAAAAAATAATAGAAAATAAGACCGCATTGAGAGACAAATCCGCACAGGAAGTTTTAGGTACGCTAGACAAAAATAAACTCCATACAGTATGTATTGAGGCGCTTTGTCCTAACAGAGGGCAATGCTTTTCTAAAGGCGGGGCAACGTTTTTGATATTGGGAAATATATGCAGTAGAAAATGTAAATTTTGCGCAGTTAAAAAAGGGGTGCCTTCCTTGCCCGACAAAAACGAGCCGCAGAAAATATCCGAAACAGTTAAAAAATGGAATTTGAAATATATCGTTATAACTTCGCCCACAAGAGACGATTTAACCGACGGGGGGGCAAATCAGTATGCGGAAGTTACAAAAACGCTTAAAAAACAGATTCCTCATATTAAGGTAGAGCTTTTAGTACCCGATTTTGCAGGTAATAAAAAATCGCTTGAAACAGTTTTGGAAGCTCGCCCAAACGTTTTATCCCATAATATAGAAACCGTGCCGTCGCTTTATAATCAGGTTAGGCAGGGCGCAGATTACAAGCGCTCTTTGGCGGTTTTAGAAAACGTCAAAAAGTTTACTCCCTGCGTGCCTGCAAAATCGGGTTTAATGCTGGGGTTGGGGGAAACTATCAAAGAGGTTAAACAAACTTTGCGGGATTTAGTAAATTCGGGTTGTGATATTTTAACATTGGGGCAATATCTTGCACCTTCCACAAATCATAATATCGTTAAAAGATACGTTTCCGAACAGGAATTTGAAGAGTTAAAATATTTTGCTCTTTCCTGCGGTTTTAAAGCAGTTGCATCAGCTGCGCTTGTTAGAAGTTCCTACATGGCAGGCGATTTATATAACAAGTGCCTAACTTCAATTAAATAGTTTCAGTTAGTGTATGTACATTGAAAATTTAAGCTTTGAATTTAAGTGCAAAATTTTTTTGTAATTTTCGGTCATTTCTGTGGTATAATAAATAGTGTAATAGGTAGATAATTTAGTATTGAAATTAATTTTTGACGGGCTTAACGTAAAAGACCGACAAATAATGTGTTCTTTTAGCCCCCTAGGTGTCATTGCGAGCGACCATTCCGTAGCTTTAGCGAAGGATGGGAGCGCGGCAACCTATCAGGGTAAGGTAACGATGACAACGTAACTAAAAGTATTCGTACCTTGAAAGATTGCTTCGTAAGAACAGCAGGAAGCAAACTCGCAACGACACGGTTGGCACGTCAACCGAAAGAAACACTTCAGAATACCTAAGTTTTTTAACAACTCAAATAAATTCACTTCCTCTGATAACTGATAAAATGAGAGAATTTCTAAAGGATAAAGTAATTGAAGCTTCTAATAGTACATCACCAGTGCGGGAGTTGGTAAACAACAAGCAGAAATTTGAGAAATTAGTACAAGGGGTAAAAAATTCGGACAGTTTTAGTAAATTGGAAGAAAACTATTCGCACGCATTGGAGATATTGACCGAAATAAGACGAGATAACACAGGATTAATTACGCCAGCAGAAGTAGGCAAATATTCTTCAAAATTAGACAAAGTATTTGAACTTGCCATAAAGCAAATACAGGTAAAAATAAAAAACACAAAAAATAAAACATCTTTCCCCACTGCTTTTATTCCCGGTGGCATACCTGGTTTGGATGCTTTAGGACATCTTTATTCTTCTCTTACAAAAGAACAAAGAGAAGCGCTAGCAAAAGCAGCGAGGGAAGAACAGCAACAAGTTGCTATTGTCAAAGGAGTAAATGGACTAAAACAAGCTATAGAAAAACTTGACCCGAAAGATGCTAAATACAAAGAAGAAGTAGAATACGTCCTTGCAGGCATTGCAAAAGACATGGAAAAAGCAGGCGTAGATTTAGGAAAATTCTATTCCACACTAATTAGTATAAATTCAGGCGGAATGATTAATATACCTGCAAAGGTACTTAATGCAAAAATAAAGGAACATCAAAATATGCTTGAACTTAACAAACATTACGGAAAGGTAAATAACGAGCAAAAAGAAATGCCTAATAAACAACAGCAATCGTATAGTTAGGTTTGGTAAAAGAATAGAGTTTTAAGAAAACATAGACGGATATATATATAAAGGAATTGTGAAAAAAACTGCGGGAAATAAACCCGCAGTTTTTTTTAAATTCCCCCCTTATTTCTAAAAAAAAGCACTTGAGTATTATCTGATAGAATTATAAAATCCCCCCTCGCCCCCCTTTGACAAGGGGGAGAACGGAAGGAAGTTTATCAAGGGGGATAAAGAAACTAAAAACAAAATAATAAAAGAAAAATATTTTTTTATTAAAATAAAAAAATATTAACAGATATCCCCTTTATCAAATCCCTCTTTTTATTCTCCCTTTACAAAGGGAGAAAACTTTTTTATTTTCCTCTTCTTTTTCCCCCTTTGCAAAGGGGGAAGCGAAGCCGTAGGCGAAGCAGGGGGATTTAATGTTTAAGGATTTAGTCTGTCTATTAGGCGGGGGAAAGGGATAGCTTCCCGCAGGTGGTGAATTCCGCAAATCCACGCTATAGTGCGCTCAAGTCCTAAACCAAAACCGGCGTGAGGTACACTGCCGTATTTACGCAAATCCAAATACCACTCAAACGCCTTTATGGGAAGATTGTGATGCTTTATTTTTTTGACTAAAGTGTCGTAGTCGTCCTCACGTTGACTGCCGCCTATTATCTCGCCGTAGCCCTCAGGGGCAATCATATCCATAGCCAGCGCTAGTTTGGGATTTTCGGGATCGGTTTTCATATAAAACGCTTTAATTTCAGTAGGATAACGGTGAATTATGATGGGAGAATCAAAATCTTCCGAAACGGCAGTTTCTTCATCTCCGCCCAAATCATCTCCCCACTTAACGGGGAAATTTTTTGCTTGTAAAATTTTAATTGCATCATCGTATGTAACGCGCGGAAAAGGTTTTTTGATTTTTTTAAGTTTGGATATATCTCTTTCCAATACTTTAAGTTCAGCTGTTTTAGTTCTTAAAATTCTTTCTATAATGGCTACGATAAGATCTTCCGCCACTTCCATATCCTGCTTTAAGTCGCAATATGCCATTTCGGGTTCCATCATCCAAAATTCGGTAAGATGACGGCGAGTTTTGGATTTTTCAGCCCTAAAAGTGGGTCCGAAACAATAAACTTTTCCAAGCGACATAGCTGCAGCTTCAGCATAAAGTTGTCCGCTTTGGGCAAGATATGCTTTATCGTCAAAATAATCTGTTTCAAAAAGAGTAGAGGTTCCCTCGCAGGCGGCAGGAGTAAATATCGGGGTATCAACTAGAGTAAATCCGTCGTTGTCTAAATGGTCGTGTATGGCTTTTATGATTTCTGCGCGAATACGCAAAATGGCGTGTTGTTTTTTTGAACGCAGCCACAAATGTCTATTATTCATTAAAAATGCTACGCCGTGTTCTTTCGGAGTAATTGGATAATCTTTTGCAAGCTGAATTAACTTGATGTCGGTAACACCTATTTCGTAACCCAAATCCGAACGTTTATCTTCACGCACTACGCCCGTAATTTCTAAAGATGATTCCTGCGTCAAAGTATCTGCAAGTTTAAAAAGTTCTTCCGATACGTCTGCCTTAAAAACAACACATTGGATTATGCCGTAACCGTCCCTAATCTGTAAAAAATGGAGCTTACCGCTGGATCTCTTGTTGTAGAGCCAGCCCTTTAGGACGACTTCCTTATCTTTATGATTTCCGATATCTTTAATTAAAACGTGTTCAGCCATAATGTTTTTTTTGTCTTTTTTTTCCACCCCCGAGATTTTCTATCGGGGGTCTAGTGTTAATAAGGTTTTTTCCTCTCCCGCAAGGGGAAAGGCACCCTTTGTATTTTTTCCTCCTCTCCCCTTGCGGGAGAGGGTAGGGTGAGGGGGTGAAATACTTTACCCTATTATTAAACCACCAAGCATCTACATTCCCGATTCCTCAATTATCATACAAATTTTATTGTGGCGTTGAAAATAATTGCCAAATAATTACTATAATCTAGGAGCAATCAAAAAAACTCATGAGGAGGACAAAGTGAGAAAAGCATTACCATTAATGTTGTGCTTTATGCTTGTAGGTTTAACGGGACTGCGTGCCGATGAAGGTATGTGGACGTTAGATAACCTACCGCATAAACAATTGAAAGAGAAATACAATTTTACTCTATCGGACGAATGGGTCAAAACCGTTCAGCTTTCAGCAGTAAAATTACCTAGAGGTTCTTCTACTTTTCTATCGCCAAACGGGTTGATTATAACAAATCATCACGTGGCAAGCGGGTTGATATATAAACTGTCTTCAGAAGAACATGACTACATAAAAAACGGTTTTTACGCCAAAACATTAAAAGACGAACTTAAGTGTAAAGATACGGAAGCCGACGTACTTGTTGACATAGAAGACGTTACAAAAAGAGTTTTAGGAGCCGTAGCCAAAAAAGCTTCGGAGAAAGAGAAAGGCAAGCAGATATCTGCGGAAATATCACGCATAGAAAAAGAATCTTCCGAAAAAACCGGGTTAAAATCGCGTGTTATAAAATTTTATCAGGGCGGTTTATACCACCTTTATAAATTCAAGACATATAGCGACGTTAGACTTGTAATGGCGCCCGAGATGGCGATGGGTCATTTTGGCGGAGATTACGACAATTACACCTATCCGCGTTTTAGTTTGGATTATACTTTCCTTAGAATATATGAAAACGGAAAACCCTTCAATTCACAACACCACTTTACGTGGAGTAAAAACGGAGCATCGGAGGGAGAATTGGTTTTTATGGTAGGAAATCCTGCCTTAACTAGACGTCAGCAAACGCTTGCTCAAATAGAATATGATAGGGATTACTATCTTGCCAACAGGTTGGAATTCTATCATGAGATAACGAAATATTTAAACGAATATATGTCAAAAAGCGAGGAACACAAAAGAAAAGCGATGGCAATTTATAGCGGCATCCAAAATTACATAAAACGTTACGGCGGCGAAGTAAACGGACTTAGCGATAAGAATGTGATAGCCCGCAAAAAAGTCAAAGAGGAAAAAATAATTGCCAAAGCCAAAAAAGATAAGAAACTGAAATTTGCAAAAAATTCGTGGAAAATAATAGAAAAAGCTTTAGATAAACGCAAGAAAATTGCCAAAAGAGAGCGTTATACTAATCATTGGTACAGTTCAGGAGGGTCGGTAGCGCGTTTGGCGCAAATTGCGGAAATAATAGTTGACTACGTTGACCAAGTATCAAAACCCAACCACGAGCGTTCTCCAGACTATAGGGATTCGGCGTTAGATACTTTGCATCGCAGACTATTTTCAACAGCTCCTGTTTATCCTGATATGGATGAGTTTTTCTTGGCTAAATTTTTACAATTAGCAAAAGATAAACTAGGGGAAAATGACTCCTACGTAAAAGCCGCTTTAGGCGATGAAAATCCAAAAATACTGGCAAAAAAACTTATTCGGGAAACCGGACTGCTTGATATTGATTACAGGAAAAAACTTGCTTTCGGTGGTAAAAAAGCTCTTGAAAACTCTAAAGACCCCTTAATTGTTTGGGCTAGAAAAGTTGCTCCCATAAAAAAAGAAATTACAAAATGGGTCACTGATAACGTAACGGACGTTATAGACACTGAGAGTGGGAAAATAAGCAAAGTTCGTTTTGCGATATACGGTAAATCCATTTATCCTGAGGCAACGTTTACTCTGCGTTTTAACTACGGAATAGTTAAAGGATACGAAATGGGAACGACTCTTGTGCCTTATAAAACGACATTTTATAGTCTTTTCGGAAGAGCAGCGGAGTTTGACTACAAGGAACCTTTCAATCTTCCGTCATCGTTTATGAAAAATCGCAACAGGATTAATATGGAAACTCCCTATAATTTCGTTACCACCAACGACATGGTAGGAGGAAATTCCGGTTCGCCCATATTTAATAAAAATCTGGAATTTGTGGGAATTATCTTTGACGGAAATGTTCAAAGCACCATTTGGCCTTATGCTTATACCGATAATAAAGCAAGGTCTATTTCTGTCCACTCCGATGCGATACTGGAA
>DATKZD010000057.1:0-2387 GCA_035528195.1 Elusimicrobiales bacterium | reverse complement strand
CAGGCGTTAACATTCCTCCGCAGGGTTATTTAAAAGAAGCGGAAAAGTTGTGCAAGGAAAATAATGTTTTATTTGTTGCTGACGAAATACAAACAGGTTTCGGCAGAACCGGAAAATTATTCTGCTGTCATCATGATGGATTAAAACCTGACGTGTTAATACTCGGTAAGGCATTAGGAGGCGGAGTTATGCCTGTTTCGGCAGTTGTATCAAGCAAAGAAATTCTAGGCGTTTACACTCCCGGAACTCACGGAAGCACTTTCGGAGGAAATCCTTTGGCATGCGCGGTATCCAGAGCGGCAATACGCACTTTGGTAGAAGAAAAACTTACCGAAAAATCTGCCGAACTTGGAAAATACTTTATGGACAAACTTAAAACGATAAAAAATCCTCTTATAAAGGAAATTAGGGGAAAAGGTTTGTTTATCGGTGTTGAGCTAAAACCCGAAGCCGGCGGAGCAAGAAAATACTGCCAGACTCTGAAAAAGGAAGGTATGCTTTGCAAGGAAACGCATGAAAATGTTATTAGGTTTGCACCTCCTTTGACGATAAAAAAAGAGGAATTAGACTGGGCTTTTGAAAGAATAAAAAAAGTACTGAGTTAAAAAAATTATTAAGATAAACCCGCCTGTAAATGCAGGCGGGTTTATCGGAGAATTATGGTTGTACTTGGGTCGGACAATAAATTGAAAAACAAATTGCATCAGCGTATGGGCGAAAGATGTCTTTTTGATGAGGAGTTGAAATATCATACTTCGTATCAAATCGGCGGTTATGCGCAGATGATGCTTTTTCCTGCAACGGTTCAGGAATGGCGGTTTGTTTTTAATTTTTGTCAATTTAACCAAATCCCTTTAACCATTTTGGGTGCAGGCACAAATGTTTTGGTAAGCGACGACGGTATAGAAGGAGTGACTGCATCAACCGATTTACTGGAAGAAATAACTATAAACGGAAACATCGTTACCGCAAGAGCAGGTGTAACACTAGATGATTTAATAAAAACCTGCATAGAAAACGGATTGCAGGGAATGGAAAAAATGTCAGGGATACCGGGTAGTGCGGGCGGTGCAATTTTTATGAATGCAGGAGCTTTTGGGCAGGAAACTTTTGATAACCTGCTGGACTTTCAAACTTTGGATTATAGCGGGTACGTTAATACCCTGAGTAAAAATGATGTGAAACATTGCCACCGTAAAGTAGAGGGTATAAAAGATTTGCTGATATTTTCCGCCAGGTGGCAACTTGAAAAAGGAAACATTGCCGAACTAAAAAAAATAAGGAACGAAACTTTAGATAAAAGAGCCCAATCGCAACCTTTGGATTATCCAAGCGCAGGAAGCGTTTTTAAAAGGCCTGCAAACGACTACGCTTCGCGTCTAATAGATGAGGCAGGACTTAAAGGTCTAAAGGTAGGTAACGCTCAGGTTTGCGAAAAGCATGCAGGTTTTATCGTAAATTTAGGTAACGCAAAAGCGAAAGATGTATGTAAACTTATAGATATCGTCCGTAGTAAGGTCAAAAATAAAACAGGTATTAATCTTGAAATGGAGCAAAAACTCCTCGGGAAATTCTAATTTTCTTTCAAAACCCCACTTTTTTGCTGCATCAAATAATAAATATAAACAGCTTTTTAAGGATATGGAATTATGAGTGTTCATCAATTGATAAGTTTCTGCGGTATGATTGTGCTTGTTGCAATCGCATGGGTTTTTAGTAAACATAAAAAAAGAATATCGTGGAGAACTGTTTTTTGCGCATCTGGTATTCAAATAGTTTTTGCAGTGCTGGTTTTGAAAACTTCTTACGGACAATGGTTTTTCAAACAGATGAACAACGTCATAGTTAAGCTTTTGTCTTTTCAACAGGAAGGTGCGGTATTTGTCTTTGGTATTCTTGGCATTCCACCAGGTGAGACGGGTTCTTTAGGAATGTTTTTTGCCTTTCAAGTTCTAACTACTATCATATTTTTTTCCTCCCTAATGTCTATACTTTACCACCTCGGCATAATTCAAAAAGTTGTTAAGTTTTTTGCCATTATTATGCATAAAACCTGTAGAATTTCAGGCGCAGAAAGTTTATCTGCTTCGGCAAATATATTCGTGGGGGATATAGAAGCTCCTTTGATAATAAAACCATATGTAAGCGAAATGACGGAAAGTGAATTGTTTTGCGTTATGGTGGGCGGAATGGCAACGGTCGCAGGCGGGGTTATGGCAGCTTATGTGGCACTGCTTAGAAATTATTTTCCTGATATTGCGGGACATTTACTTTCCGCAAGCGTTATGAGCGCTCCCGCAGCCATTCTGATGGCTAAAATTTTAATTCCCGAAACACAAACGCCAAAAACAATCGGTAAAGTTACCACTATCACAAAAGAGCCCAGT
>DATKZD010000056.1:0-7905 GCA_035528195.1 Elusimicrobiales bacterium | reverse complement strand
CCGTTAATTCTTTATTTGCGTAATTGTCGGGGAGAGGTGGAAATGGAGTGGAATTTTGTACGCTTGCAGTTGCCGCAAAATCAAAGAGACTATTACCTGATGATTTTTCAACCCTTAATCCTTTTATGTTCCCGTCTTTTTGTACCCTAAAAACAGCAACGCATGTAACTGCGCTATTTCTGGGCATACGGCTTGACCATTCGTTCCATAAAGATGCACGAACCTGGGTTATATACCACGGATAAGGAAAGTCCGGAAATTCCGCCTTTACCCCCCCTTCGGAGGTAACCGAAGGAACGGGAAGCTCCGTTACTTCCTGCGTTTTATCCTGCAGGATGCTTGGAGCCGAAAGTGAAATTTTCTCGGCTTTTTTCTGCTTTTTATCCGATAAAACTATGTCGTCTGAAGAAATTTTGTCGGGTTGCGCTTTGGAAGTTTCTTTGGCGGATTGTTCCTGCGCTACAGTTTGGTCTATGATGGTTTGTACTCCGCCTACAAGATCTATGGTAAAGGTTTGCTGTACGCTTGGCATACCTGAAAAAGGTTTTAGAAAAACAAAAAAGACAACTGCCAGTATAAAATGAATACCTGTAGAATAAATATAAAATTGTGTCATTTTTATTTAGACTCTTTTAATACACCAATTCCAAGTCTGCCTGCACCCAGCTTTTTTGCCGTATCAAAAATCGTAACAACCGTTTGGATATCCACTTCTTTGTCGGCTTGCACCATTATCACTTTCCCCGACGATTTACTTAAGCGAAGTATAAGTTCTTTTTCAAGATTGGCAAGGCTGGTTCTTTTACCCTCAACAGTCATACGGCCGCTTTTTTCTATTTCAATTTTTATTACTTCTTCGGTCGTCGCCTGCTGTCCCTGAGTTGACGTGGGAAGTTTAACATTCATTTGCGACTGAACTAAAAACGGACTGATTATCATAAAAATGATAAGCAAAATGAGCGCAATATCTATTAGAGGTATCATATTCATTTGCGCTACTGCGGTTTTATAATGTTTGTGTGGCCTCATATTCTTTATCTGCTTTTGGGCGCAGGCGGATTAAGACGTTGACGTGCCATGTGTGCGATTATTTCTTCGGAAATATAGTTAACTTCGCCGGCAAAATGATTTGACCTTGTTATAAAGTAGTTATAAGCATACAAAGCGGGTATTGCAACGAAAAGCCCCGCTGCGGTATTTACCAATGCTTCGGCTATACCCGCCGCTACAACCGAAGGTCCCGCCCCCGAATAAGTTGCAAGATCTCTAAAAGAACGCATAACTCCAAGTACGGTGCCAAAAAGACCTATGTAGGGAGCTGTGGAACCGATAGTTGCCAAGGGGGTAAGTCTTTTTTGTAAGCCGGTTGTGTGCCAGTCTATCAAACTTTGAACGTATTCGCTTTTTTCGGCACGGGTTCCCGTTGCCTGAAAAGTTTTAAGAAATATCTGCCCTGCGGTGGTTTTGCTTTTGACGCAAAGTGCGATTATTTTTTCTACTTCGTTTGCTTTTAAAAGCACTCGTATAGATCTAAGAAGTTTGTTCGCTTTGGAAACATGTCTTTTATAATATGACCACCGTTCAAGCATTAACGAAATGGAATAAATTGAAATTCCTACAAGTAAAAATAAAACCGGTCCGCCCGCAGATATCAATTCTCTAATTCCTAAATCCATAATTTTTCCTCTAATTTACAAATATTTAAAATTTCACAAAATTAAGCCGTATAATTTTCCTCCGCATACGCATTGCACCAACACGCTTCTAACTTGATTATACCATTCTTGAAAAGGTTTGTTTGAAAATAAAATACCTGATAAAAAAGCAGGGCTGTCATTTTGGGGGGTAGGTGAGGGAGACAGCCCTGTTAATAATAATCTATCACAAAATTTCAAAATTATCAATGATTTAAATAAAAGGGGCAATTTTGGCGGGGTACTTACTGCTTTGGAAACATATTAAACCTAAACTGAAAACATCCCAGTAAATCCCAGCCGCCGTCGTAAGTAAGGTAGGAGAGCTGGAAATTTAATTTTACCAGCCTGCTGAAACGAAAGTTTATAAGCTTTGGATTTTGAGCCGCTCCCTGGGGGACCAAAATTTCAATTGATATGGGGTAGTTCGGCTTTAGTAAAAATATGAGCCCTCCAAAAAGCATATGTCTGCTCGTTGCAGTACCTGTTTTACTGCTTAAAGCGATAGCCTGAGGGGTTAAAAACTCGGATAGTTGCGGTATGAAATTGGAAAAATTACCTTCCGAATAACCTGCGTTTAAAATAAATTTACGGCTTAATTTTTTCGTAAGAACCACAAATACCGAAGCGATTTTATCTGATTTATCTACGTCCGCTGTAACAGTTTGGTCGTCAAGTTGAGGTTGGGGCGAATCCCTAAAAATCAAAGCCGCCTGCACACCTACAGCCATAGCAGGTCGCCAGCGATTTTCGCTTTGCACCACCAACTTTCCGTCTAAATCCAAAATCCATAATCCTATGCGGTCAAGATAATTTTTTTCATTTAAAGTCCAGTCATATTTATTTTTGCCGTATATGCGTCCGATGTAGTAAACCGCATTTATATCTAATGCGGGGCCTATCTCATCTGAGTCTATTCCTTTATAAGCGGTAGGAGTTAAAACAATTCCGCTTAAAGGCGCAACGTATTTCTTTATCTTGTATCCCTGTATTGGAGGCATTTCCTGCAATGGAGGTTTAACTGCATTTTCCTGCGACTGCGAATTATCATTTGCAGTTTGCGTTTCGCCTTGAGGCGGAGTTTGCGTTTCGCCTTGAGGCGGGGTTTGCGTTTGTGGTTGAACGTTTGCGTCTTCAGCTTGTACTTGCGTCGTGTCGGTTGGGTTTGCAGAAGTCTCAGACGGCAAATCAGCCTCTTGCGCAATTATGCCAAGAGGCATCAATAATATAACAATCAAAATGAGACAGGGCTTAAAATTCATATTTTTAAATTGTAGTAATGTATAACCACCAATGCAATTTGAACAATTATATTCGTTACCAATCCGCTTGCTAAATCATCAGTTACTATGCCTACTCCTCCTTTTAGTCGGTCAAGTTTTTTGATGAAAAAAGGTTTTACCGTATCAAAAAATCTAAATAGTACCAATGCAGAAATCAGTATCGGAAGTGTTTTTGGCAAAAATGCTATAGCAACCCAATATCCTGCCACTTCATCAATTATTATTTTGGGATCGTCGTGTCTGCCACCGACAAAAGAAACCTTATCGCATACCCATATTGAAAACAGGATAAACAGCGTTAAAAAAATTGCGTAAGCATAAGATTGATGAGGTAATATCGGTACAAATGCCAACGCAAGCAACGTTCCCCATAAACCTGCTCCCGTTTGTTTACGATTTTTAAAAATAGAAGCAGGCACATAACTTATAAAAAATCCGCTTGCCAAAAAACGAAGTGAAAAATTTAGGTTGGGATAATTTTTGATTACACTCATTTTTTTTCGGGAGCGCTCCACGTATCGGACAGCAATTTCCAATGATTTTTAATATAGCTTACACCGCTTATCCACGATACGACAGCAGTTATAACAGTTAAGGCGTAGGGAAGCTGAGCAACTACAAAATTTACTATTTTTGCCATATCGGAATAACTTGATTCTATTTCTGCAAGGGACTGAAAATTTAATATTATCAGTATAATCAAAACCGCTATAAACTGAACTGCAGTTTTAAATTTACCGGAACGCTCGGCCGAAAGTATCTTTCCTTTGATGGCGGCAAGAACTCTCAAAGTTGATATTGTAAGCTCTCTTGCAAGTATTAAAAAAACAGCCCAAAAAGGTACATTTAAAGGTTTCACAGCCAGAAAGGCAATAAATGCGCCCATCACTAAAATTTTATCAACAAAAGGGTCGGCGATTGCACCGAATATGGTTGTGGTTTGCGTTCTTCGCGCTATTTTACCATCAACCCAATCGGATATCGCAGCTAAAATAAAGATTACAAGAGCTGCAAGTTTGGCAAAAAATTCCCCTCTTATTATACAGACAAACATAACTACGGCCATTAAAGCTCTAACTAGTGTGATTTTATTTGCAAGTGTCATTGTTTTAATACTCTATACCCTGTTTGGAATTTGTGTTTGATTTTTCTCGGTCATAATCGTCGGATGTCGCCGAAGTGTAAAAATTTCCCGAAAAAGTAACGGGTATGATTGTCTGTTTTCCCTTTGTAATTTCCGGCGTAATAAGTCTTTTATCAAGCATTAAACTAAATGCATTGGGATTTGCCGTTTCTATACTGAAATTTTTACTTGCCTTCCATGTCTGCACTTTACCGGGGGCAACAAAACCTTCAAATTTTGTTTCACCGTCGGATTTCATTTTAATCCAAACCTTTTTTACGAAATTTATTTTAAGTATAGATACAAAAGAGGACTGGTAAAAATTATCGTAACTGTTTTTTTCTATTTCGGAACTTTTCCAATTGGCATAGCTTGAATTTTTCCAAAGCCAAACCGTTAAAAATGACATTAGTACAACAAATACGAGTCCGGACTTTAAGTAAAGAGGTTTTATACTGCTAAAGAGCCCGTTTTGCGTAGCATCAGATTCTATTGAAATTCTTTTTTTCTTATAAGTTTTCGGTGCAATTTTCTTTCGGGAAACTTTTACTTTACCTGTCACGGCGGGGTCTATTTCCAAAAAAATGAGGTATTCCTGCAAAAACCCTTGGAAGTAAACTTTTGCAGGAAAAAATTTAAAATTATTCTCCTCTAATGCCTTGAGAGCGTCTATTGAAATTTTAAGTTTACTATGGATAAATTCCAAAGAATATCCTTTTTGGATTCTCGTTTTTTTAAGCAGTTTACCTGTGTCTATTTTATCGTTCATTATAAATCAAGTATCGTAACTTTTTTGGGAATGTCAACTTCCATAATACCTTTAACAAGTTTTCCGTTGATATTTAGAGTTTCTAAGTTTAAAGTTACCGTTGAGTCCACGTCTTCAAAAATGAGCCTTATTTTTACAGGAAAAAGATCTTCTGTGCGTAAAAATAAGGTAAGTTTATATTCGCTCAAATTTAATTTTGGTGATAGGGTTAAACGTGTTAAATCTTGGGTTAATTCAATGTCTGTAACTGCGTGTTTTTGTAGCACCTGGGAATAATTTCCAAAATCCATTATTCCTAGATAGCCCGCACCCTGATGAGTAAGCCAGCTGTCCCACATTGTGTGTATTGCCTGACTTTCTTTGATGTTTTCTTTGGGTTGATAAATGTAGATGTCTTTTTTGTCCGTCCAGATAATTTGTTTCTCGGGCGTTTTTTGTTCAAGGCGAAGTCTTTGTTTATTCCCTTTTTCGTAATACAGCGTTCCAGTAGCTTTTTGAGTTATATCGGCGGATATAAAAAGAATACTTTGATTAAAATCGAACGAAAGTGTTTTTAGTTTTTCATCCCATTTGGAAAATTCGTCCGTTACGTGTTTTATAAATGTGGTAGGATTTTTACAGAATTTATCTCTTTGCTTAACGAACCAACTTTTGCATTTAGCTTCATAAGCCTCTTTGTTAGTTTCACTCTCTTTGTGGGGGCATTGTTTATAGACTTTGATTAGATTACAGTTTAATTTTATGCCGTCTTCTTTGTCGGAAGCGGACTGCGCATTTGCATTGTTTAGCGAAAATGCAACAGATACTCCTAATAAAGTAAGTGTTGTTACCAAAGAATAAAGTTTGTTTTTTGTTTTCATATTGCTTGTCCCACTGTACACCCTACCTCTTAATATCTACGTTTCATTATAGCAAAGAATGTTAAGGGAGAGAGAACATGCCTTGAATGGCATATTTTTGAAAACCTTTAAACATACAGGACGGAGGATTGAGGGGGGATCTTATTTGTTCTATCAACACATAAGTAGTTCGCCCGGGTGGATATCCAACGCTCCGCATAACGCATAGAGCGTATTAAGAGAAATTTTACCTTCACCTTTTTCAACTTTTTCTCGAAGCTCTTTAAAACTTTTCGATACAGAACGATTAATTTGAGTGGACAAAACAATTTGTGCCTTTGTTATTACGTCAAAAGATGTTAGGAATATACTTTAAATAACTTTGCGTATTTAAAAAGGTAACTACAATTAATCTTTTTTACCCGAGTGGATGATGTAAATTGTTAGGAATATAAATTTTATTACTTTTTAAATATTCATCTATTTTTCCTATAACTAAATTTGCCTCATCTTTACGCAACTTATAGAAAATAGTGTACTTTTTATTACCGCTCATCTTAACTCTTATTTCATAACTGCAAGTAATACCCAAAGTATTTTTAACGGGAAACTTTAGTATTTCCCTTATTTCTTTTACAAATATTTTTTTGGTGGGAATTATTGGAAGTGGCTTATGAGAAAATAAAATTTTTTCAGGGCTAATTTTAAGAATTGCGGTACCTGTTATATCTGCTATCAGCGTGTACATTAGCGCAGGAACAAAAGTGAAAATACATATATTAATAACAAGTTTTTGTTTTGAATCTAAATCCGAGGATATTTCTTGGGGGAATAGTATTCCTGTAATAATAGATATGTGGAGCAACATCCCCATAAAGAGAATAAAGCAAAATATTAATATTGGGGCATCCCCCCAGAAAAAAGTCCAAGTGTTTTTTATTACCAAATTTCCTTCTTCAAACGACATCTTTATATTTTCACTTTGTCTCATATTATTATCATAAATTATTGTGCAAATACTTAGGGGTATAATTTCCGCGACCTATGATTTAATAACAATAGTATAGCAAACTAATGGGAATCCTAATCTAATCGGCTGAAATAATTACGGATATGTGTATGAACTTTAAAGAGAAAAGGTAAAAAAGGAATAAAAATTCTGAGATAGATTTGCTATTCTTAAAGTTGATTTTTCCCTTTTACAAAATTTAAAGAGCAGTTTATTGTAAGAATTAGGTAGATGTTATTGGTAAAGTATGACTATAGATATAAATAGCAATATCTCAAAAGAACAAATTGAGCAAGCTTTGCCTTTAGTTAAAAAACTATTTAGCGATGAATGGTTAAAACAACAATTCCCATTACAACCGGTTAGCTTGGGAACCATTACACCAGAATTAAATAAAGGAACCAGAAATCAAGGAATATCATTAATTAAATATGGAAAACTAAAGAATGTTAAGAGACACTCATTAGCTGATTCTATCTTTTGTGCAGAACAAGCTGTTGCTAATGGTGTCGCTCCAAAGAATTCGATTGTTCAATTAAATAGAATTCTTACTTTAGCAGATATCGCAAAACACATGAATAGTATTCCAAACATTGATTGCAAATTACCTTTGTTACAAACCGAAAAATGGCATTCCACTTTATACGAATTAATTACTGCTATAAGCTATAAAAATTCTTCGCCCGAAATGATAAAGGAAAAAAAGATAAAAACTCCTGACATTTTACTGAAAACTGAACCCAATATGCATGTAGAATGTAAAATTAGAGGAGCTTGTTCTAGGGAAGTAGAGAGCTTTAATAAAATTTGGCGAAGATTAGTGCTTGGAGATTTAGTTCATTTTTTCTATAGAAAACCTATTTCTTCTAAAATATACATAGAAGTTTCTGATGACGACTATGCGACTCTAAAAGAAATAGGCGTAGTAATAAAAGATATGATTGGTAACAAAAGAGTAAAAGTTGATAATTTAAAATATTCAATTAAAATAGAATATTTAAAAACAAGCTTTGAGTATTTTTCAAAACATGATATGAGTATGTTTCATAATCCTATTGATTTGTCGGAGTATAGAAAGTGGCACTTTGTTTATCCTGATTTTAAAGTCCGCACTTTTGACGAACATAATGGTCTGATGAAAGCTATAAGATATAGCAATATAATATGTGTTAAAAATTTAAAATTAGA
>DATKZD010000055.1:0-3341 GCA_035528195.1 Elusimicrobiales bacterium | reverse complement strand
TTTTTGTTCTAAATTATTAAAAGAATTTTCAAAGCTCTCTTCTAAAGTTCTACCTATTTTAAATTGTTTAATTCCAAATAAAATTAAGTCCCTTGATAAAGGCAAAAGTTCAGGCACTTGCATAGCTTGAGGTAACATATTACCCAAAGATTGCAACGAACTGCCGATAAATTCGGTTGCCAGTTGCTTATTTTCTTGGTCGTCATCAAATGCAGTAGCATCTGTTTCAATATCAATCGTATAACTTCTTAATTTATCACTTTGCAAAATTTTTAAAACTTGTTCCCAAGTAGGTAATGCAAGTCTGTCGTTTAATTCTTTATCAACTTGTTCCTGTTGCCCTTGTAAAATTAATTTTGCTTTTTCTTCATCAGTAGGTAAATCAATACCGCTTATTTCTGCCAATTTATCAGCGGTAAAATGTTCGCAAACTATCTCTGTAATTATTCTTATTAAATCTTTAATATAATATTGCACTGTTTGCTGTCGTTCTTGTAATCTGTAAGTGCCAAATTTACCTTTTATCTTTTGTGCGGTAGCAGTTTCTTGTGGATTAGAAACAGACCGCATAATATCGGCTATACCTGTAATTTCGTAAATCTCCTGTAGTAATTGTTGTTTTTGCTGTTGTAAACCTAAAATAACTTGCATTGGCTCTTGCATCGGCATAGTAAAAACCGCATTCTTTAAACCGCCTGCTATTTCAATGTCTGCAATATCAACCCCCAAACCTTCGCCATCTTCCAAAGAGCTAAAGTCTTCAATTTTATCAGCCAGTTTATTTGGGTATAAAAATCTTGCTTTTAAAACTTCGGTCAACTTACTTATTCGTTCACAAATTATAGATAGTTGATACGCTTGTTCCTTGTAAACTCTGTAATCGGGCACCGGCGCGTTGTCATCACTTGTCTCAATATTTTGTAATGGTTTTGGAGTAGGAAAAAAACCTTCCAAATCAACAGGGACTTCTCTACTATCAATAAATTTATCTTTATACCCACTAGAAATAAAATAAATCTGTTCGTCCTCTTTATCCCAAATTTCCCATACTTCTGCTACTTGCTTATCAGTTGGATGTGTTTCATCATCATTGTTGTCTAAAGTATTCATTTCGGTAGGTGCGTGGGTAAGTTGTACTTTACTACCTTTACTTCCAAATTGCTCTCTTAAATCTTTACGGGTTAAATAATGCCTACGAGCTACCCACCATACATCATTCCAAGTTCTAGCCCAACTTTGCCTATAATCCTGCCAATAAACATAATCTATATTGATTTTTTGGTCGGTAAGTTCTTCAGTCTCATTTTCGTCTACGGAAATAGTCGGCTCATAATTTACCCATAAAACGCCCCGACCTGCAATTAAATAATCTTTAATTGCTTTTTTCATCTTATGATTTGCTCTTTGTTCGTCAAATACCCAACTAACCGCTCTTTCAGAAACTTCGCCAACAGTTCTATAAAGAGTTTGTAACACCTCGTCTTTTTCCGTTTTACGAGACCAACGCCTATTAATTTCAGGTTTAGGAAAATTTGTAAATAATACAGATTTTAAAAGTTCGGTATTGGAAAACATAATATTGTAACGCAAGCCAAAATCTTTCTCATAATCAACACTTGTTTTTTTAGCAGGCTGTATGGAGCGATATATCCATACATTATCTTCCGCCTCATTTCGCCAGGATCTCTCTCGTTTACTTGCATTTTCTATTTCATCAAACCAAAATTTTGGTTTTCTTTTATCTGTTTCCTTGTCTTCTGTTTGTTTAAAATTTTCTGCCATTTTTTACCCGTAGACGCAAAAAGGGAATGTATCGTATAGATACACTCCCTTTGGAAAGCGTCTTTATTTAGCCCTGCCAAAGCAGGTAAGGGGAGCTACCCCTACTAAATTTCAATAAAATTTTTAAATATCAAAACTTCATTACTTCAATATAAATATAAACTTATTTAATTTTGCTTGTCAAGTTATAATTTACGATAATTGCTTTCATTTCTCTTTATCCTATCCTGTAAAATTTTATTAAAAGTTAAGCTATCTGATTTTAGTTTACTTTCAATTTTAGGTTTATAATAACTTTCTTTGTAGCCTAAAGCAAGTTGTTGTAAAGCATCCGCACAATGGGAGCTTTCATCTTTAAAAGGCTTCTCATCGTATTTTCCCAAGCGTGTGTTAAATTCAACTTTGTAATCACTTAAAAATTCTATACCCTCATAACATTTTTCATTATCAAAAATTAACTTTGGAAATATAGTCCTCACTGCTTCTATTCGGTCATCTATTTTATAGTTACCTAAAATTTTTATATCAAGTTTATAGTCGTTTATTGCCGCCTCTCGCCTTGTTTTACCACTTTGCCAATCGTAGTTTTTCATATCAAAAGGTACAAAATGTTTTTCGTATTTATACGGCTTTTCTTTTAAAAAAGTAGCCCATTCACCTAAACCTTTAAACTTGTCTTGGCAAAAATCTATTAAATAAATCTTATCTTTTATAAACTGTGCGAACCAAATAGCAGTGTAAACGCCTATATCCCACCCTGTAAAAACAGGAAACTCGGGATTATATTCAGCTTTGGTAAACTGTCCTCTTTGCTCTGCTAATCCTATGTCTGTTGCAAATATAGCACCCTCTATTTCGGTACTCCATAAACCAAGTAAAAATCTGTTTCGTTCTCGTTCGGGTAAATTACTTAATCTATTTTCAATATATCCATCAGGTAGATTTTCTTTATTATCTACTGGGTTCATAAGCATATATTTGTAGTCATCTTTGTTAGGCAATGGTTTACCACTTTTAGGCTCAACCTTGTCAACAAAAACCCGATGTACCCAATGTCTTTTACTCACGGGATTGCAATCGCATATAGCTTTATTAACTAATGCCTGACCGTCTTTTTTATAAACTTTTTGAGATAGACGAGAACTTGCTTTTAAAAAAGAATTGTAGCCTATTTCACTACACTCATTGGCATATATTGTTGCAAATCTTTTACCTAAAATCTTTTCAGATGTTTCGTTGTCATCTAACCCACCGAACCAAATTTCACTTCCGTTTGGAAAGGTACAATACCAATCACTTTTATTCATCACAACCCGTTTAAATAAATCAGGAAAGCGTAATTTCATCATCGTGGGAAAAGTATCTAAACAAACGCTTGCTTTAACATCTTTAAATATTTTTCTAAAAACTAGATGCCGGCTACCTGCTGCTAATATGGCTCTCAAGGTTATGGTTTGCAATCCTATGAACGTTTTACCACTTTGAGAACCGCCAAACAGAAGTATGTTAGGGGTGGGTGTTGCAAATAGTTTAAGGGCTTGTGTTTGCCTTTCGGTTAG
>DATKZD010000054.1:0-4623 GCA_035528195.1 Elusimicrobiales bacterium | reverse complement strand
GGTAAAATGGATTTTGCTTTATTAGCAAAACGAATTACATCCATCTCGCCTGAGCGCATCATAGTAATGATGATGTCAAAATTTTCGTGTCTTAATTTCCTTAATGCTTCTTTCGCTGTGGAAACTCTGCGAATTTGGGGGGTATGGCTTAAGTTTAGCCCTAGATACTCGTTGAATATCAGCTCGGTTAATCTGTCGTCGTCTGCTATTACCGAAGAGTCATAGGGGCTTGCAACCAAAAGTATTTTGCGCACCCTATAAGGCATAAGATTGTCAAAGCCCACAAATTGTATTTCGTAATCTAATGGTTTTTCTTCTTCTTCCATTTTTATATTTTAAAATTTAAAAAAGGGACTGTCCATTGATTAGGACAGTCCCTTTTTATAAATTAGCTCAAGTTTATACTAGTCCTTGATCTAACATTGCATCAGCTACTTTTCTAAAGCCCGCAATGTTTGCTCCTACGACATAATTGCCTTTCTGATTATATTCGGCAGAGCTTTCCGTGCATGCTGAGTGAATACTTTTCATTATGCGTCCAAGATAGGAGTCTACTTCCTCGCTTGTCCAGCTTAGGCGTTGACTGTTTTGGCTCATTTCAAGCCCAGATACGGCTACGCCGCCGGCGTTTGCCGCTTTACCCGGTCCGAAAAGTAGTTTACTGTCTATCAATATGTCTACGGCATCAGGAGTAGAAGGCATGTTTGCGCCTTCACATACGCACTTACATCCGTTTTTAACCAAAGCTTTTGCGTCTTCGGCGTTCAATTCGTTTTGGGTGGCGCATGGCATCGCTACGTCAGCTTTTACTTTCCAAACTCCGGTGCCTTCAGCATAGGTTGCTTTGGGGTATTTGCTTACGTATTCTTTAATACGGCCGCGCTTTACATTTTTAAGATTCATTATAAATGCGAGTTTTTCGCTATTTATACCTTCTTCATCTACGATGAAACCGGTAGAATCTGATAATGTCAAAACTTTGCCGCCCAAATCTAAAACCTTTTGCGCAGCAAATTGAGCGACATTTCCCGAACCGGATATCAGCACTTTTTTGCCTTCAAAAGTTTCATTTTTTGTGTTTAGCATTTCTGCGGCAAAATACACACATCCGTAACCGGTTGCCTGGGGCCTTATTAAGCTTCCGCCCCACTTTATGCCCTTTCCTGTAAGCACGGACTCAAAGCGGTTAACTATTCTTTTATATTGCCCGTAGAGGAATCCTATTTCCCGTCCTCCGACACCTATATCACCTGCCGGAACGTCAGTATTAGGTCCTATGTGACGGTACAATTCAATCATTAATGACTGGCAAAATCTCATAACTTCGTTATCTGATTTTCCTTTGGGGTCAAAGTCTGAACCGCCTTTTCCTCCGCCAAGCGGAAGTGTGGTTAAGCTGTTTTTAAATATCTGTTCAAAGCCCAGAAATTTAAGAATGCCCAGATTTACACTTGGATGAAATCTCATTCCACCCTTGTAAGGCCCTATGGCATTATTAAATTCAACTCTGTATCCCTTGTTAACGTGCACATTGTCTTTATCATCCATCCACGGCACTCTAAACAGTATTGTTCTATCCGGATCCACCAATCGTTCCAATATGCTTGCTTTGCGATACTCTGGATGTTTTTCTATCACTGGCGCAATAGAATAAACAACCTCTTTCAAAGCCTGATGAAATTCTTTTTCACCAGGATTCTTGCTGGTAACATGGGTTACCAAATCATCGGCGTAACTTGATTTCTTTGTTGCGGTAGGCATAACGTCTTTTTCTCCTTTTTTGATAGTTCAACTACAAAGTTCAAATTTATACGTAAAAACAAACGCGCCAAAAACTATTACATAAATTTGTTTTGTAAAAAAACTACGCAGATTTAATGTATCCACCTAGAGCATAACATTACTATTTATATTATTTCAAGCGTTTGGAATAATAGACTTTAAACGGATTTTTAGGGGGGTTACTTTTTGGTTTTTTGAGGTAATTCTTCTTTCGTAAAATATAATTCCTGCTTGTATATTTGAACGAAGGCTATTACGCATGCAACCAGCAGGGGTCCTACCAAAAGTCCCCTTACCCCATAAACTTTAAAACCGCCTAAAATTGCAATGACAAGTATTATAACGGGTAATTTTGCTCTTGTTCCTATAAGCATAGGCCTTATAAAGTTATCAAGCGAAGAAACCAGTACAGCGCACCAAATAAGTAAAAATATTGCCCATCCTTTGCTTATGGCAAGAAATACATATATCGTTACAGGCAACCATACTATGGTAGCTCCGCCTATAGGGAAAACTGCTGCAATGGCAGTTAAAATACCAAGTATTGCAGGCATTCCTACGCCTACTATAGAATAACCTATCGCAGCTAAAAAGCCCTGCATTGCCGCAGTTAAAATAACGCCTCTTGTTACCGCTACCACAGTTTCGTAGAGCCGATTTGCGATGGCATTTTTATATTTTGCGTCCATAGGCGCTAGATGTATAATAGTTTGCGTGATATTTTCTCCGTCTCTAAAAAATAGAAACAACGCCAGTACCAAAACCACACCGTCTAAAATAAGAGCAAAGAAATTTTTTGCAATTTTTCCTGTAGACTTTGCAATATTTCCAATGTTTCCGCTTAAACTTTTTATGCCGGCAAATATATATTCTCGTACATCTATGTCTAGAGTTTGGAAAACGGATGAAATCTTTTTTGCAAATTTATCTAATGGAGGTTTAAACTCTATTTGAAATCCTTTTTCGGAAAGCGTTGGGGTTGTTTTTATAACTTTTTCTGCCGACCGTATAAGGTCTTTAGATTCTTTAACAAGCAGTACTCCCGTAAAAGTAAGAGGGATACCTACGGTAACCAACACTAGAAAAACACTTATTGTCGCTGCTAAACTGGGATAATTTTTTATTCTTTTCCTTATAAATTTATGTAGCGGAAAAAATATCAGCGTTAACGCAATGGACAGTACAATGGAGTCTATAAAAGGTAGCATCAGCCGTAAAAATTCGTAAAGCAAAAATATGAATACAACAAAAAAGAAAAAACCGAATAGATATTTTTTGTTTATAAGCTGTTTTTTGTGTTCCGCTTCCCGCGAGGGCTGTTTTTGTTTTTCGTCTACCATAAAATATATAGTAACCTATTTTAAAGACATTTCCAATAAGATAGTGCCGTATCCAAACGTAATAGTCGGATACGGCACTGCGTCAATAAAAAGGAACTCAAAAACTTAGTTGGCTCTACGCCCTAGATGCAAAGCCAAAATGCCTTTTTGAAGATGCATTCTGTTTTCCGCTTCGTCAAAAACTATGGAGTGAGGACCATCGATAACTTCATCAGTAACGTCTTCACCTCTGTGCGCTGGCAGACAGTGCATAAAAAGCACGTCTTTATCTGCGTTAGAAAGAAGTTTTTGATTTATTTGGAAATCCGCAAAATCTTTAAGCCGTTTGGCATTTTCAGCTTCCTGACCCATACTGGTCCATACGTCGCCGTAAATAACATCGGCATCTTTTACCGCTTCTATGGGATCGTTTGTAAGCATCATCTGCGTGCCTGCCTGTTTGGCTTGTTCTTGTGCAGTGCTCATTATTTCGGATTTAGGTTCGTAACCTTTGGGAACTCCCATTGTTAAATCCATTCCTAATATAGGACATGCTTCCATCCACGAACGCATAACATTGTTTCCGTCGCCTATCCACGCTACTTTTATACCTTTTATATTACTGCGTTTTTCCATTATCGTGAAAATATCGGTTAAAATTTGGCATGGATGGTGGTCGTCTGTAAGTCCGTTGATTACGGGTACGGACGCTTTTTTTGCAAGTTCTTCTACGTCCGCATGCGAAAATGTTCTTATCATTATACCGTCTAAAAATCTTGATAATACCTGTGCGGTATCGCCTATGGATTCGCCTCTGTTTAACTGCAACTCGCCTGAACTCAAAAACAGGGGGTAACCTCCAAGTTGATACATTCCCGTTTCAAAAGATACTCTTGTTCTTGTTGAGGGCTTATTAAAAATCATTCCCAAAGTTTTACCTTTTAAAGGATGATGCTCTATGCCTTTTTTAAATTTGTTTTTTATGTCTTTTGCCGTTGCAAAAACTTCCTCAATGTCTGCTTTTGAGTAGTCCGACACTTTTAGAAAATCCTTTTTATCCATAAACCCGTCTCCTTTTTTTGTGAATTTATACAGCGTGTTTATGTAATGCTAGCAATTTTTAAAGCAGTAAAAAACGATATAGGTATACCGTTTCTAATACCTTTAATGACGCAGGAATGACATCTTTTTTGTTTCCCATTTCATCCCCCTTGATAAGGGGGATTGAGGGGGATTTTACTTTTTTGTTTTTTTCTCATTCTTTTTTTCGCCTCATCTCTTGCTAAAGGCACTATCTTACTCCCCCTTGTTAAAGGCACTATCTTACTCCCCCTTGTTAAAGGGGGGGAGGGGGGATTTATTATTACACCCCTCTATGTCATTGCCGCCTTACCCCTCATGTCGTTGCGAAGGAGCGGAGCGACTGCGGCAATCTGTCAAATTACACTGACCCGCCTTACCTCACATGTCGTTGCGAGTTTGCTCCTTGCTGTAGCTTACCCTCAATAAAAACTTTTGAGGA
>DATKZD010000053.1:0-5802 GCA_035528195.1 Elusimicrobiales bacterium | reverse complement strand
GCATTGAACGTTAGAATGTTTAACGTAAAAGCCCGAAGGTTTCGTTCTTTTAGCACCACACCATGTCGTGCCTGAATGCTTGTGTCAGGCATCCAGTATTGAAACATAAACTTATGTAGCTAGACTAGACCCCTGCCAAAGACATGCAGGGGCAAGCAAAAAACAGGAGATAACAAAATGAAAACCATAAACAAAACAAAACAAAACAAAACAAAACAAAACAAAACAAAACTTTTAAGCATAGCAGTTGCGTTTTTATTTAGTGTAACCGCATTAGCCCCTTCCTTATTACAGGCACAATCCGCAGACGATAACCCTCTCAAGTTAAACAAATCGGAAAAAACAAAAGTAGTAAATGCAGCCGCACATGCGTTTAGCAATCCTATGGGTATTCCTATGCTGGCTATTGAACTTGCAAACACAAAAGCCAATAAGAAATTTGCAAAAATAGCAGCATCAAAACCAAGCCCTGCACAGCTTAAAAATTTACTCAACTGGATAAACGAGTATCCCGAACTTGCAACACTTTATTTTGAAAACAAAAATATGTATACACTATTTACCAATGCAGAAGAGACGATGTATGCTAAAGACGAAAAAGGCAAGAAAGTAGTTGACATAACAATACTATCGGATTTAATAAAGCAAGACAGAAATTTTGACAAAAAATTTAAAAACGCAAAAAAATACCGAGAAACCGCAATTGAAAATATAAAAAAACAAGAAAAGGAGAGAGAAGAAGAATTAGCGGGACAAAAAGAAAAATCGGAAAAGAAAGAAAAAGAGGATATGAAAAAAGAAGTTTTGAGTGATTTGTTGGCGTATGATGGCTGGTATGATGCTGATGTAACGACACTAGACAAAGCCATTTTTGAAAAATTCTCAAAAAATAAAAAAAAGCATGGAATGCGTTTTGGAGAACTAGATGCCATTTGGCGATATTCCAATAGCAAAAGGCATGACATCACAACTAAATTTAAAAATTTGGCAATTAGATTAAGTAAACCATTAAAAAGTGATAAGGAACTTGAAGAAATAGAAAAAATACGTAGTGAAATTAGAGATACTGAAGACGGTAAAAAGCGTTTTTACTATAACGTCAAATGCAATAACGCCTACCATAACATTCTGTTTTCCTTTGCTAATGAAGTCAATGAAGACAACAAGTTGGCGGATGAAATCGCAAAAAAATCTTTGGACATATACTACAACTCCAATTTTCATCATGTAAGGGTACCTAAATATTATAGGGTAGTGGAGGAGCTTCTTAAACAAAGAAAAGCGGAGTTTGAAAAGTGGAAAACGCAAAAAAACGAGGAATTGAATAGGTTAAAAGCACGCAAAAAGAAAGAATTGAAATTTTTGAAATACCGAGAAATGAGGTTCAGCTTGGGTAAATTTAAGAGGGAAAAATATAGAGGCAATGTTGTGGAGGATGGGGCAATAGATAAGATGTCGGGTCAAATAAGCATAAGTGAATACAATCGTAAGATAGAGGCGTATAAAAAGAAACTGGCAGAACTGTACGAGGATTATTTGCAGGAAAAATAACGCAAAACTTAATTTTTACTATTTTCCCAAAATCGGGTTTGGGTTTGTTTTAAAAACCGTAGGGGACGGTTTTAAACCCTCCCCTACGAAAGACAGCACAAAAAAACAGAAACATTCAGGCACGACACCAAGATATCCCATTCCCGAAATTTTCTATCGGGAAACCAGCATAAAAAAGGTAAAAACCTTGTCATTCCTGCAATCTGTTGGCAGGAATCCAGTCTTAAGACACAAACTTGCGTAGCTAAACTAGACCCCTGCCAAAAGATTGCAGGGGCGACTTTTTATTGTGTTTTTTACCTGCATTTCATTGACGATGTTTCGCCAAACTGCTAAATTAACTTTACTGCTTTATGCAGTCTATTGCGTAGGATAAGTAGGTAGAAAATGCAGACGAAAAAATCTACAGTGACGTGTAATAGTTTTGTTCTGTTAAATTACGAAATAATCTCCCCTTAATCCCCTCTTATCAAGAGGGGATATTCCCTATTCCCCCTTGATAAGGGGGAATTGTGGGGGATTATACAAGAAGAAAAAGGGGGAATTTTTAAGGATTAAAAACTAAAACAAACAAATGAAACTTAAAACTTTATACAAATGTCAAAATTGCGGATTTACCAGCGCCAAATGGATGGGGCAGTGTCCAGAATGTCAAAAATGGAACAGTCTGCTTGAAGAAGTGGTGCAGGTATCTTCCGGAAAAACAAAAACTAGAAAACTGACGGATTTTTCTTCGGAAGTTGTTAAATTATCCGAGAGCCAAAAAACAGAAATTGAGCGCTTGAAAATAGACGGTAGTGAATTAGACAGACTTGTCGGCGGAGGACTTGTCAGGGGGCAGATGGTGCTTCTTGCAGGCCCGCCGGGCATAGGTAAATCTACCCTAATGCTCCAGATGGCAAATGCTTTAGCCAAAACAAAAAAAGTTTTATATGTCAGCGGCGAAGAATCCATAGAACAGGTTACTTCGCGCGCACAAAGATTGGGCATAAGCAGCGAACAAATATATTTGCTTTCCGAAACCAATCTTGAAAGCATTATATCCGTCTACAACAAGTTAAAACCTGAAATTTTGATAATAGACTCAATCCAAACAGTATATCACCCGGATTTCAACTCGGGACCGGGAACAATATCACAGGTACGCGAAAGTACAAGCGAATTACTGCGCATTACAAAACCGAATAACTCCATTCTTTTTGTTTTGGGGCATGTAACTAAAGAAGGAACTTTGGCAGGTCCAAAAATTTTGGAACACATAGTAGATACCGTTTTATATTTTGATACGGAAAAACAATCCATACTGAGATTGCTTAGAGTTTATAAAAACCGTTTCGGAGCAACCAACGAAATTGCATTGTTTCAAATGACGCAAAAGGGATTACTGCCAATTACCGATACCGATACGTTTTTTACGGCCGCATCACGTACAAAACCTGTTATAGGAAGGGCTTTTTCCATCATACTGGAGGGGACAAGACCCATACTTGTAGAACTGCAGGCACTGGTTGCGCCTACGAGATATCCTTTTGCAAGACGTATAGTAACGGGACTGGACTTAAACAGGTGCCAAATACTTTTTGCAGCTATTGAAAAACACTTAAATTTTAATCTGCAAAATAAAGACATTTTTGTAAGTCTTGCGGGAGGTATAAAAAGTAAAGACCCGGCTTTGGATATGGCGATATGTGCAAGCGTAATGAGCTCGGAGCTTGAGATTGCACTGTCTCATACAAGTATTTTTGCCGGCGAAATAGGTATACTTGGACAAACAGCTAAAATATCTTTAATGGATTTAAGACTTAAAGAAGCGCAAAGGTTGAAGTTTAAGGAATTTGTAACCTGTGCACTTAGTCAGGAAGAGAAAAAGCATTTTAAAAATTTGAAAATCACCGAAATTGATGAATTACAACAATTATTGGAAAATTTAAAAAGCTAGATTTTTTGGAGGATACAGTTATGTTAACTTTTATTTTAAGAGTTTTGGCGCTCATAGGACTTGCCATCGTTCCATCGTATATGGTGTTGCCCAATTACTACGGATTGGGGCTTGGAATTATACTGGGTAGTATTTTGGTTATACTTGAACTGTCTATCGTAAAATTTAATATCATCGGAGTGCTTTCTGCAGTTTCCGGTGGGGCAGTGGGATTTGGATTTTATAAATTGCTTCCGATTATCTTTAATAAGATGCAATACACTGCGCTAAACCAGTATTTAGACCAATATTCCGTTGCAATATCAGCCGCTTTTGTAACATTGGGGATACTTTTCGGAGTGAGAAAAGCTTCCGATTTTGAGTACTTAAACACGGAGCTTATCACCAGGGGCAAAAGGCGATTGAAAAATTTAACGGTTTTAGATATCTCTGCAATTATAGACGGCAGAGTAATAGATTTGTTTGAAACAAATTTTCTTGTGGGTACTTTTATAGTACCCCGCTTTATTTTCAACCAAATACAAACTATGGCGAACTCAAAAGATTCGCTGCAAAGGGCAAGGGGAAGAAGAGGGTTGGATATAATGGCGCGAATGCAGGAATCAAAGGAAATATTTTTTAAAATAGTAGATAGAAAATTTCCAGAAGAAAAAGATTGTTCCACGAAACTGGTTAAGTTTGCAAAAATACTCGGCGCAGATATCATAACCACCGATTTTGAAGTAAATAAAGCGGCGTTGCTTAAACAGGTAACGGTGCTAAACATAGATGACTTAACTACTGCTCTAAAACCAGTCGTACTTCCGGGAGAAGTAATGTCCATTTTTGTGATGAAAGAAGGTAAGAGCAAGGAACAGGGAGTCGGATATTTAGATGACGGAACAATGGTAATTGTTGAAGAAGGCAGAAAATTCATAGGTAAAAAAATAGATGTGTCCGTTTATTCCATACTGCAAACTTCGGCGGGTAGAATGATTTTTGTAAAAGCTAAAAACGAAAATAAAATTCATCAAAATTTAAGTCATAAAGTAAAGGTATAAAAAATGGTTAAAAAAACTATTTTGCCAAAAGTTTCCGCAATTATACTGGCGGGCGGCAAAGGAAAAAGAATGGGGCGTCCGAAACAAATGATAAGTATTGCAGGCAAACCTATGCTTTTCCGTGCGGTGGAAACTTTTGCGAATATGCCTCAGATAAGTGAAGTTATAATAGTTGCAGGCAATGAAGATTGCTCAAAATGCAAATCCAATTTTATTTCCAAAAAAATTAAATATGCATTACCCGGTTCTACAAGACTGCGGTCGGTTATAAGCGGTATGAATAAAATTTCAAAAAACTCAAAACTTATTTCCGTTCACGACGGGGCAAGACCACTTGTAACAAAAAAAATAATTTCCGACTGTTTGCGTAAAGCAAACACAAACGGCGCAAGTGTTGCGGCAGTGTCAAGTAAAGATACGGTTAAAGTGTCGCGTGACGGTAAAACGGTTGAAAAAACTTTAAATAGAACTCACCTTTGGCAGGCACAAACTCCCCAATGTTATAAAACCCACCTGCTTAAAAAAGCTATCGGTAAATTTTCAAAATATAAAAATGTAACCGATGAATCCCAGTTACTGGAAAAAATGGGCGTCAAAATATCTTTGGTTAAATCGGACTATCAAAACATTAAAGTTACAACTCCCGACGATTTGGCAGCTGCCGAATCTTTTGCGAAATTAAAAGAAAGTAAAAATTCGCAAAATACCGATATCCGCATAGGATTCGGTTACGATGTACACCGTATGGTGGAAGGCAGACCTTTTATTATAGGGGGGGTTTCCATAGCGCATAATAAAGGGTTGCTGGGACATTCGGACGGCGATCTTATCTTGCATGCAGTTTGCGACGCAATACTGGGTTCGGTGTCTGCGGGCGAAATAGGAATGTTTTTTCCTCCCACCGATTTAACTTTAATGGGTATTTCCAGCACTGTTATCGCTGAAAAAACTCTTGAAGTTTTAAAATCAAAAAACGCTAAATTGGTGCAAATTGATGCTACGGTAGTTATAGAAGAACCTAAAATATTTCCATATTATGAAGTGATAAGGCAATCTTTGGCTAAAATTTTTAGATTGTCCGTCGGCAATGTTAGTTTCAAAGCGAAAAGCCAGGAAAGGTTGGGCGCAGTAGGTAGTGGCGATGCCGCCGTATGCCATGCTTTAGCTTTAGTGAGGTATGTATGAAAAGAATACATCTTTTATTAGCGGCATTATTGTTGCTTATAGGATGCTCCACAACCAGGAAATCAAAAATAATAGAACCATCCCCCG
>DATKZD010000052.1:0-4985 GCA_035528195.1 Elusimicrobiales bacterium | reverse complement strand
GGAGATTTTGACTCCACGCAAGCGGTTACGATTGCCTGTAATTGTTCCATATTGTTGAAATTATAGGCAGGTACTGCATACCCCCCCTCAAAAGCCTTCTTAAACATTTCTTTGGTATTAACAAATCCCAGTTCTTTGTACGAAACAGTATGGGTCATTTTTTTTCCTCCAAGTTTAACTATTTACGATTTCATAATTTAAGCGGTTGAGTCGGTAAAGAAATCCGACGGCAAAATGTCTTCCAACATTTCATGGGCGGAAGGTTTGATAAATTCCCCCTTTAACTGTTGGATATACAACCTGCGGTGGCGGACATCCTGATACTCATTTACGTTAAGCGTAATTTTATCGTATATTTCCAAAGCTTTATTAAATTGACTAAACAATTCGCACAACAGCGCTATTCCATAATATGTTTTTACGTTACTGCCAACTTCAAACGTTGTGGAAAATTTTTCGTAATGCGCCCACGCCTGACTAAATTCAATTTTGCCAAAGTATGCAAAAAGGTAAAAATAAAATTCGGGTTTGCGTTCCGTTTCGCTTTGCTTAAGAATATATTCGGCAACTTTCTTAGAATACCCTTTGTGAAAAAATGCCTGCATAGTTTTGGTGTCAAGTGATTCAGGAACGGTTGGTATATCGGCACTATCTAAAGTATTAGAAGGCGGTTTTATATTTAAGATATCGTCGCTTTTTTGCGCAATTTTTTCGGCTTCGTCGGGTTGCGATTTTTTTTCCTGAGAACCTTTTTTTTGAAATCGGGCTTTTATGACTTTAAGCATTATGGTCAATATCATAATCAAAAATGCCATTGCAACAATTACCAGGAGTATAATCCATGGAAGTCTTTTTTTTGCTTTTTGTTTTGCGTCGTATATTTTCGTCTGGCTCTCTTTTAAATCTCTAGCTTTTTTTATTTTGAGGTTGGCGAGGGCCTTATCAACAGATTCTATAGATGCTTTATGATCCCCCCTGTTTGCAGCAGCCTGCGCCTCATTGAGATAAAAAAGATAGTCTTTAAGTCTTTGTGCATATTTTTCCGCCTTCTCTTTAATATCTTGACCGCGGTTTTTTTCGGGAGAGTCATTTACTGCTTCGTCAAAAGCCTGTTTTGCATTTTCAAGTTCGTTGCGTGCCACAAAAGCAAGTCCGAGATAATAGTTCCACCTTTTTTCCTGCGGTACGTTTGTAAACACATTTATGGCTTTTTCGTAATCAGCCATCTCAAAATATACCGATCCCAGCCAGTTTATGTAGTCGCTGTTAGAAGGTTCTATCTTAATAGCTTCCAGAATTGATTTTTCCGCCTGTTGGTAGTCTTTGTCCTTGATAGATCGCAGAGCTGCGATAAAATTTTGCTTCCCCCTATCTTTTTGCGCTCTTTCCCGAGCATTGAAGTATTCAAGTTCTTTGAGATATTCTTCGTAGAGCTGCGGCATTATTTCCTTGGCTGCATTTAGATGTTTATCCGCTAAAAGCTTTTTCCCTTGCAAGTGATAGGAGATAGCCAGATTGTAATACGCCCAGGCGCCCTGCCTGGACTTTGGAGTTAACTTTGTTACGGAATAAAAGTTATCTATTGCCCGGTCGTAATATCCAAACCTGTTGTAAATCCAGCCCCGTAATAAAAAATTTTGCGCATTATCGGCATCAAGACTTAGAGCTTTTTCCACATCCTCTACCGCATTTTGATAACGTTTTTCTTTAGTGTGTGCTATTGCCCGTGAACGGTAATATACCGCAAGTCTAGGATTGCCCTGTTTTTTTTGCCATTTTGAAATGGATTCGGTACATGCCTGAATTTGCGCTACGGCGTCAGGGTTTTTCAAGCAGGCTTTTTGCGAATGCAGATTATTTGCAAAAACGCACAAAAAGATTGCAAACAAGCCCATTTGCAAACAATTTTTTCCGTATTTTACACTGTTTTTGGCATCCGTGACGAAATCCATACTATAAATATGTACAAAATTATGCAATGAAAACAAAGTAACGCCAAATCAATTTATTGTATAAATTAGTATAATCAGACCTGAGAGACAGTCGCTTTGCAATACGCAAACAGGAGATTTTATGAACATTTTGGCTGAGGGTAATAATTTTTTATATTTCTGCATTTTTGGTTTCCTTGCAAGTTTTACGGCGCTATTTTATTTTACAGCGCTCTACAAACAAATTTTACTCAAAGGAAAGAAAAAAGGTAAGAAAAATTTTACCGTCAACAAGAAACAAACAGATGATGAAAACAAGAGCAATATTCCCGAGAGCACATCTTCTGCCGAAGTTAATCCTACCGTTGAGAAAAGCGCAATTATGGCCGACGATGCCATTATTCCTGCCGAAGTTGTTTCCGTTGATGAAATCAAAAACAGAATTTCAGAATTTAGCAACAAAATAAACGAAATGAAAGGTAATGTTGAGGAGAAAAAAAATCTTCAGGAAGCTCAAATAAAACAGATAGTTTTGGAAATCAATTCTCTTGTAAAACGGATTGAAAAACTTGACCCCGAATATGTAAGTCAAATAGATTCTTCCCTTAATGCCGTCATAAAGGACTTGGAGCAGGTAAGGAAATTGACCAATCCTTCCCAGCCTCTATAGCCAAAGCAAGATTAACTTAAAACACTATTTTCTTTTTTAGGATTTTAAACTTACCGGTTTTATTTTTTCAAGTTTGCGGTCAACTTCAAGCATTGCCCTGCAATCATCTTCATTGTATGTCAAAACTTTTTTTATTGAATCTTTATTTTTGGTTTCAAGCCAGTGCCAATAATATGCCATAGCATCCATTGCCCCGCAGTCATTTTGTCTCCAGTTAAAACCAAAGACGGGAGCAATTGATTTTAAGGAAAAACTGGGTGCGGGAATATAAAACGCTTTTTGAATTATCTTTTTTAAATCCACGCAGGACAAAATAAGCTTATTTAGCTTATCTGAAAGTTTTGGGTACTTTGCAGACATTTTTTTTAGTTCGTGAACCTCATATTCCGTCCAATGGTATAAATTTACGTTTTTATGATTGCCGACATATTTAACAAATTGCCTAAATATTTTCTCCTCGTCGTCTTTACCTTTTGCAAGAAAATGCACATACTTGTCTTTTTCTTTATCCCATAATCCCACTAGGTAAATATGCGGCGTATTATCCGGACCCAATTCATCTGAAGTTTCAAAATCAAAATAAAGGTTTTTCTTTTTACGGTCGGGAGGGAATACGCCCATCTGCCGCACGACAGGTTTTTTTTTGGAATATGCAAGCGAATTTGCAAATATATTTTTTGCCAGATTGTCATCTTGTAAAATTTTGCTTATTTTCTCAATACCTGCTTTTGCAGCTTTATCTACGTTGGTAATGCCATGCTCCATTAGTTTGGCGCGGACATCCCATCCTGAAGCCGCAATGAGCACAAGTGATTTGTTTTTTATGGCTATTTTGTTTGCATAATGACGCCATGGAGGATTTGAAGCGTTTGGAGGACGGTTGGTTTCGGGAACCAACTCATTGTTTTTTATTAACTCCCATTCTTTTAGGCGGCTTTGGAGTTTCTCTCGCCATTGATTGTGATTAACCTTCTCTTCTTTTTTGCGCAGGACAACTACGGCAAATTTAGGCATTACACCCTGGATTTCACCTAATATGTCGTTTAACAATACTGCCTGAAGAGCGTAGTGTTCTTTTAACTCCAAAGCATTCTTAAATAAAACAACTCTATAATAGTAGCTCCCGAATATTGATTTTGTCCCCCCCACCTTTTCCAGTAGGTGGGCAGTTCCGAGAAATTGTTTTTTAAGATTCCAAAGGGCGGCATATTTTATCGCTTTTTCGCCTTTTTGCATGGCTTTTAGCGTTTCCATAAAACAATCGTTTTGCGAGGTTGAACGAGGCACAACTATCGTTTTATGCCTTTTTAATATACGCTCGTCGCGCAATTTTGTATCGCGCATATATCTTATTTTGTCGTATAAACTGTATTCTCGGACGGCATATTTTAAATTAACGTGAAAATCACACCATATACTGAAAGTATCCATTAAGAGAGTGTAGAATTTAGAGGATTTAAAGTCTGTTTTTTTAGGTCTTCTGCCCGCTGTGAATTTTTGGTATAGATGATTTAGCATATTGAATTGTTCTGTTCCTTTAGTTATAATAATACGAATGTACAATGATAGCATAATGCGCAGAGTGATTTCCTTGATGCCACTTTTTAGTGAGAGGTGTTATTAGACATTACATGTCACCCCAATCAGAATCTTCCATTAAAATCAGCGATTTTTTAAAGACCAAAAGAATCGTTATTGTCAGAAGTGATACTACAAAGCAGAAACTTATTGAAAAATTAACATCACTTATAGCTAAAGATTTATCCGGTTTAAAAAAAGATTTTCTGCTTGATAAGATTGTCCAGCGTGAGCGGGGCATAAGTACTACCCTTGATACCGGGCTTAGTATACCTCACGCAAGAATAGAAAATATAAATGATTTTGCAGTCGCTTTGGCATTAATACCCAAAGGTTTGAAAGAAGGATCCAGTCCTTCTGCCGACATAACGGCAATGTTTTTGTTTTTGTCTCCTTCGGATGCGAAATTTTTCCAAAAACATTTAAAGCTTTTGTCTGTTTTATCTTCCACGTTTCAGCCGGAATTTATAAATAAACTAAATTCCCTAAAAACACCCAAGCAAGTTTTAGACGCAATTGCCAACCACACACCGTAAAACTCCTTAACACAACATATGTCCGTTCCCTTGATTTCCCCGGCTCCCTTTCCATGTCTTTGCGAGTTCTCTCCTTGCTGTAGCTTACGAAGCAATCTGTCAAGTTACCCTGAAAGATTGCCCCGCTCCGTTAAACTCCCCCTTGCCTGCCCTGAGTGACTTGTGGTGAGTGACCTGTGGTGAGTGAAGTCGAACCAAATCGAAGGGTCAAAGGGGGCTGGGGGGATTTTACTCTGAAAGATTGCCGCAGTCGCTAGCGCTCCTTCGCAA
>DATKZD010000051.1:0-3084 GCA_035528195.1 Elusimicrobiales bacterium | reverse complement strand
ATAGGCGACCAAACACTTAGCGCAGTTGAAGTTAAAAACTTAAAAACAGGCGAAACTAAACAAATCCCCGCAAGCGGTGTTTTTGTAGCTATAGGGCATGATCCCAATACTGCGATTTTTGATAAACAGCTTAAACTTGATGAAAGCGGATACGTTATAGTCAATAACACTCATTCATCGGTTGAAGGGGTTTTTGTGGCAGGCGACGTGATGGACATAGACTACAAGCAGGCGGTAATTGCCTGCAGACGGGGATGCATAGCCGCACTTGAAACCGAAAAATATTTAAATACTCTCTGCACCGATTAAACAATCTATCTCTATTTCTGCCTTGTTTCTCTTGTCAATTCTTCTACAGGAGCGACACGGGGTGTGATTTGGCAATGTTATAGAGAGCATTAAAAATATGGTGTAGCGAATAGAAAGCGGAGCGGAGTTATATCCTGCTGATTTGGCGGGATAATTCCAAAAACCGCATATAGCATGAAAGCAGTTTTTCCGATTGCGAAGCACTGAGTTTAGGAACAAATTTTTCGGACTTTTCAAGAAAATTCCATTTGTCGGATTCTAATCCCAGGTATTTAGACATCAAATAAGCGGCACCCAGTAAAGTAGTTTGCTCCTGATACATTTTAATAACAGGCGTATGCAGTAAATCCGACTGAAAAGATAATAAGTATTTACTTTCCGCAAGTCCCCCCGAAGCGCGAATTTCTTTTAAATTAACGTTACTTTTTTTCATACTCATTGCAATTATCGCCACTAAAAATGCAATACCCTGCAAAGATGCCTTTGCGATATCTTCCTTTTTAGTTTGTGGGGTAAGCCCGGTAAATGTAACGCTGGTATTAAAATCCCAAAAAGGAGCGCCGAGTCCTCCCAAAGCAGGTAAAACCATAGGATTAGTTTGCGAATTATTGCAGTAATCATCTATTTTTTTAATATCCAAATCAAACCCCAAAAGTTTCAACCAGTCAAACATAGAACCTGCGGAATTTACGGTCCCTTCCAAACTATAAGTTATTTTTTCTTTGGCAATTTGTGCGTTAACGGAACTTAATAAACCTTGCACGTCTAATAGTTTAGTACCCGTATTTGCAAGCAAAAATGCGCCCGTGCCGTAATTTAAAGCGGCCAAACCTTCGCTAATTGCTCCAACGCCTACCAAAGCCGCTTGTTGGTCGCCAATCATAGCTAAAATGGCAATACCTTTATACGTTCCAAATTCTTTTACGCTCGGAGTTATTTCGGGCAGGATATTTTCGTCTATACCAAAGGCGTCAAGCAGTTTTTTGTCCCAACAAAGTTTTTTTATGTCAAACAAAAGCATTCTTTGCGCAAGCGTAGCATCAATTGCAAAAGTTTTTCCTTCGGTAAGTTTCCAAATTAAATAGGTGGGCAATGCTCCGCATAGCAAATCCCCTTTTTGGTACGCAGATTTAACTTCTTCGTAGTTTTTAAGGCACCAGCTTATTTTAGATGCGCTGTAGTAAGGGGTTTTATATAGTCCTGTTATTTTGTGTATTTCTTCCTGAGAAAAAGAAACTTTTGACAGTTCTGCGGCTGCCCGTCCGTCCTGCCAGCTTAAAACGGGACAAAGCGGCTCGCCGCTTTTTTTATCCCATAAAACTATTGTGGACCTTTGGCTTGCTACCCCGATACCCGAGATTTGTAAATCTTTGGGCGCTGATTTTATGGTTTCATCTAATAGCTCAAGCGGAGTGTTTAATAATTGTTTTGCGTCATATTCTACCCAGCCTGTTTTGGGAAGACGTATAGTCAGCGGTTTTTGGATTATGTTTAGAATTTTTCCGCAGGAGTCAATCAAAGAACATTTAACGCTTGAAGTGCCTAAATCCAAAGTGATAAAAGTTTTAATAGTCATTTATTCCTCTATTTTTTTACATTCCAAGTTGAAATTCTCACTGGTTTTTAAAAATTTTTTAATTTTATTCTTTGCGTCCTGCGAAACGTTTTTATCAGCTAAAAGTTTTTCAACTCCACTTTTTGTGGGAACGAGTACTTTGTTTATCAAGTCCAATTCTTTTAGCAATTCAACTAATTTTTTACTGTCAGTAATATGAGTTGAAACATTTTGAGCCAGTTCAATCTGATAGTTTTTAGTAAAGTGCTTGCTCAATTTTTTTTCATTCATTAAAAAAACTATTTCTTTTTTTAACAAGTCCGCTTCTTTTGACAATTTAGCAAATTGTTCCGTCAATTTGCCATACTTATCTATTTTGCAGGTTAGGGTGTCTTTTTTACTGTCTACCATCAGTTCGTCGCATACGATTTGAGTATCGTCTCCTTTAAACTGTAGGGAGTCGTTAAATGCGGGACACATTGATTTGTAGTCGCAATACCTGCATGATTTTTCGCAGGGAACGGGGGTAAATTTTCCATCCCTTATACTCTCGGCTACTTCTAAAACTTCTTTCCAAAATGCGTTTATCTGTTTTTTATCGGCACGGTCGTGCTCTTTTTCCGTTAAGCTATTTACATAGTAAAAAGTTGATTTATCAACCTGTAGTTTACTTATAAAATCGCCGTATTTAGCGGTAATCATTTCTTTTAAACTGGGCGTCTTTTCTAATATGTTTTGATACATCAAAAGCTGGTCGGTATTATTGACGATGCTTTTACCTGTTTTGTAATCCACTATAGCTATTTTACCGTCACCAAGATAATCTATCCTGTCTACGACTATGGTTACGTTTAGTCCGTCTATTGCAAGTCTACTGCGAAATTCTACAGATAGCGGAACGTGAAGGGTGTTTTCGTGTTTTTTGTAGTATTTTGCCAGTATATCAAGTCCTTTTTGGAAGTCAGCTTCGTGCCTTTCGGAATTGGGATATCCTTTTGCGTTGTACGTAGTAGATTTCCAGTCTGTCTCAAATGCTTTTAAAACTTCGTTAAGAGTAGGAAAGGGGGGGGATTTGACGTTGTATAAAAATTCCAATGATGAGTGTATGCTATGTCCGAAAGCAAAATAAAATTTCGGTTTTTCTTTGATGCGGTCTACGTATCGGAATTTATATTTTTGCGGACATTCCTTATATGTGTTCATTTTGGAATAAGAAAATT
>DATKZD010000050.1:0-5412 GCA_035528195.1 Elusimicrobiales bacterium | reverse complement strand
GCCGAAAACAAGTCTAAAGAAACTCCGTTAATGAAACAATATAAGGATATTAAGGCGAAATATCCCGATGCTTTCGTATTTTTTCGGCTTGGCGATTTTTACGAGATGTTTTACGAAGATGCCGCTCAGGCAAGTAAAATTTTAAGTCTTGTTCTTACCAAACGAAGCGGTGTGCCTATGTGCGGAATTCCCTATCATTCCAGCGCAAATTATATAGCAAAACTTTTAAAAAGCGGAAATAAAGTAGCCATATGCGAGCAGATGGAAACGCCGCAGGAGGCAAAATCAAAACTTGTCAAACGCAAGGTTGTTCGGGTTATAACGCCCGGTACCGTTACCGAAGATGAGCTTTTAGATTCCGCCATAAGCAACCATCTTGTCTGTGTAAACGCAGACGCATTAAATTGGGGTCTTGCCTGCATTGAAGTTTCAACAGGAAATTTTTGGGCGTCGCAGGCGGTAGCAGACGATAATCTTCATCGGCTTTCAGGGCTGATAGCCAGAATTAATCCTTCCGAAATTTTAGCAGATGAACAAACTATACAAGAACTTAGGCAAAAAAACATTATTAACGGAAATTCTATTTTGACTAAAATAAACGCAGGCGAAACAAGTAGTCCGCCGGAAAATTGGCAAAGCACTTTTGTTGTAAAAGAAAATAAAAATCTCGCTTTGAAATCGGCACTGAACGCATGCAGATACGTAGAGGGAAACGAACCGCGCCTTAGCGGTCAGCTTGTTCCCAAATATCGGGAATATACAAACTACCTTCATCTTGACGAAAACGCAATAAGAACGCTGGAACTTGTAGAAAGCGAACACGGCGGAAGAAAGGGAACTTTATGGGGGATATTAAATAACTGCCTTACTTCTATGGGGGCGCGTCTTATGCGCGAGTGGATTTTACATCCGCTTATAAATCCAAAACAAATAAATGAAAGGCAAAACTGCGTAGAAGAATTAATGACCGAAGAAAAAAGAGAATCTTTAGGTAAAATTTTAGAAAACGTTTCGGATATTGAAAGAATCATAACCCGCATAACTGCAATGAGCGCATCTCCCCGAGATGTTGGAGCTTTGCGTGACTCGCTTAAAATGCTTGACCCAATAACAGACTGGCTAAAAAATTCAAACATAAAAACAATATCTAAAACTGTAAGCGATATTTACGATAGGTTAAACGAAATGTTTAACATACTTTCAAATGCCATAGACGAAAATCCTCCGATAAAACTTGGCGAAGGTAAAACAATAAGACAGGGCTACAATACGGAACTTGACGAACTACGTTGCCTCAAAAATAACACCAACGTAAAACTCAAAGAACTTCAGGAAAATGAAAAGAAAAAAACAGGTATCCCTTCGCTTAAAGTAGGTTATAATTCCGTTTTTGGATATTACATAGAAGTTACCAAAACGCATATGTCTAAAGTACCTTACGAGTACATACGCAAGCAAACGCTTGTAAATTGCGAAAGGTTTATAACGCAGGAATTAAAAGAGATGGAATCTCTTATTTTAGGAGCGGAAGATAAAATTGCCCGTCTGGAAAATCATCTTTTTAATGAAGTAAGAAAAAAACTTACCGCCTCCGCCGACATTTTAAAAACATTTGCCGTATGCGTTGCCGAACTGGATGTTTATATGTCTTTGGCTTGCGCCGCAGTAAAGGGACACTACATAAAACCCGAAATTAATTTAAGCAACGATTTGATAATTAAAGGCGGACGCCACCCAATAGCAGAAAAAGCGATGAGGGCGGGAGAATTTATCTCAAACGATTTGGAAATGGCGGGCGACTTTCAAATAATGATGCTTACCGGTCCCAATATGAGCGGAAAAAGCGTTTACTTAAGACAAAATGCATTGATTGTAATTATGGCGCAGATGGGAAGTTTTGTTCCGTCAGAAAGCGCCGTTATCGGTATAAAAGACAGGATAATGACGCGCATAGGGGCCAAAGATATTATGGCAAAAGGCGAATCCACTTTTATGGTTGAGATGAAAGAAACTGCAGCCATACTGGATTTAGCTACTTCAAAAAGCCTTGTTTTGTTAGATGAGGTAGGGCGCGGAACGTCCACCTTTGACGGTATCTCCATTGCGTGGGCGGTAGTGGAATTTCTATATGATTTAAAACAGGGCCCAAAAGTTTTATTTGCCACTCATTATTTTGAATTAACCGAAATGGAGCAAAAATATAACGGCATAAAAAACTTTAACGTTTCAATAAAGGAATCTGTAACGCCCAAAGGCAAAACGGAACTTATTTTTCTACATAAAGTTTTGCGCGGTCCTTCGGATAAATCATACGGAATACATGTAGCCGAAATCGCCGGCATAAACGCCGCATGCACTTTGCGGGCAAAGCAGATACTAAAAAATCTGGAAGAGAAAACAAATTTAAACGGCATCGCAAAAGAAGAAAGTCTTCCGCTTCTACAGCATCATCCCGTTATGGCGGAAATAAACGATTGCAGACCCGAAAAACTAACTCCGCTTGAAGCATTACAGACAATAAACGAATGGAAAAAAAGGTTAAAACATGAATAAAATAAAAATTTTACCGGAAAGCGTAATAAACAAAATCGCCGCAGGCGAAGTTATTGAACGCCCCGCATCCGTCTTAAAAGAATTAATAGAAAATTCTATTGATGCCGGCGCAAAAACAATTAACGTAGATATTGAAAAAGCCGGTAAAGGTTTAATAAGGGTAAACGATGACGGTAGCGGACTTTCGCCTGCCGATTTAGAGTTAGCCGTAAAACGGCATTCCACAAGTAAAATCACCGATTTTTCGGATTTAGATAAACTTGCCACTTTCGGTTTTAGAGGAGAAGCGCTCTATTCCATTTCGGCAGTATCAAAGATGATAATAAAAAGTTCTACTGCCGATGCTTTAAGCGGAAGTGAAATTTACGTTGAAGGCGGAAATATAAAAAGGGTTCTTCCCGCAGGCCCTGTTGGAGGGACGACGGTTGAAATTAAAGATTTGTTTTTCAATACGCCTGCAAGAAAGAAATTTTTAAAAAGCGATTCTACCGAAAAAAGCCGTATGCTAAAGGTTATAGAAGAGTCAGCATTAATAAATACTGCTACCGCTTTTAACGTACGATGTGATGGTAAAGAAGTTTACAGTTTGCCCGCTCAAACACAAGACGTGCGTACAAATCTTTTAAACAGGGTGCGAGCTGTCTTGGGTAAAGAGATTGCAGATAAATTAATTTTCGTCAAAGACGACTTTGCCGATTTTAAAGGGTTTATAGGCGTAGTAAACAGGTTTTCAACTTCCAAAAGTATGCAGTTTTTCTTTGTAAACAAACGTCCTGTAACTTCCACTATTTTGCGTCAGGCATTGTATAGGGCGTTATCTAGTTACACAGATAAAAATGCGCGCGTGGTAAGTATTATTTTTCTAAATCTCGCCCCGGATAGTTTTGACGTAAATATACATCCACAAAAAAAAGAGGTTCGCTTTAAAGACGAAGGGTTAATTTTCAGTGCTATTTCTAAACTGGCAGCGCAAGCGCTGGGACAAAATTTAGCCGAAAAAAATCCTCAAAAAAGTAAAGCGGTGTATTACATTCAGGATAAAAAACGCTCTGCGGCAAAAGACCTTGAAAGAAAATTAAAAGAGGAAAAAGAAAATTCCGCATCAGACGATAACGCTTTTCTAAATATAGATAATTTCGTTGCCGTAGAAGAAAAGTCTGATGCTAAATCCGAAACTTTTTCTTCGCCGCAAAATGGTGCTAAACCAAGCGGCGCCACCCGCACTCAAGACAGGGAAATATTTACGCCTTTTTACAGATTTTTAAATCAAGTTTCGCAAAGTTATCTTTTATTTGAAACCAAAGACGGAGTTTTATTTGTAGACCAGCATGCGGCGCAGGAGAGAATTTTATTTGAAGAGTATCTTGCGCAGTTAGAAGGCTCTAAACCTGCCGTGCAAAAATTTATCGTGCCGGTAAATGTGGAAATGGCTGCAAGCGGTATAGAAAACATTATGCAATGGAAGACTTGGCTGGCGGATGCCGGATTTGAAATAGAAAGATTTGGGCCCACAACTATTATGCTACACAGCGCTCCCGAAGTTTTCGGTTTTGATGATAACACGATAAAAGAGTTTGTTTTAACTTTGGCGGAAAATATGAAAAACGCAGCGGATGAAACCGAAGATATAAAACGCCAAAAAGTAGCCCGTTTGGCGTGCAAAAAATCCGTCAAAGCAAATGAAACCGTAACGAGTCGGGAGGCGGTGGAAATTCTTAAAAAACTTCACGAATGCAAGCACCCCAATATCTGTCCGCACGGCAGACCTGCAACGTTTAGTTTTTCCAAAGGCGAAATTAGTAAAAAATTTTCCCGCAGTAAAGTGTTGTAAAAATAACGATTGGTTTTTGAGGTGATATATAGGTATGAAATTTAAGAAAATACTTTTATTTGTGTGTTTTATGTTTTGCTTAAGTTTAGTTTTTTGCGCGGGAATTGTTTTTGCGCAAAGTTATGATTTTGGCACAGCAGGACAAAATAATGCCGACACCAACGATTTGCAATGCAAAGCTACCGATAGTTCATGTGAAATGTCCGAGAAAGATTTAGCGACTTTAATTAAAGAAAACCGTTACATTGAAAATTCTCAAAATACTTTAGACGCCCGAAATGTTTTAAATACCCCTTATGCCGATGTGGAATTTCCCGAAAAAAGCGTTTTAAAAAGAAAGATGATAATTTATTCCGCAATGGCTTTAGTTTTAATGATTGCGGCATTGCTTTTAATGCGCAGAATAAAACAGAATAAAACAAAATAAAACATAATAAAAAAACAAATTATTTTACCCCTCACCTGTAGTTCGATTACGCCATAAACCCCACGTGGTTTATGACTTCACTCACTACGTCCTCTCCCGCAAGGGGAGAGGCGTTCTTTTTTTATATTTTTTCTCTTTCCTTTTTTCACCTCTCCCCTTGCGGGAGATGAATTAAAGGTGAGGGGTGTAATATCTTTTTATTTTTTTGATTTATTTAAACTTTTGGAAAGTTCTTTCAGGGTAGATAACATAACAGTTTTATGGGCGGGTTTAGCAGTGTTTATAAGATGTTCTATTTGGCTCTTAATTTTTTTGTTTTGAGAGAGTTTTTTAAAAGGTACGTCTTCAAGCAATTTAGATACTGACATATTTAATGCGGTTGCAATTTTATCGATGGTTTTAAGACTTGGTTTACTCCTATTTATTACTATACAACTTAGAAAATTAAGACTAATACCAGCTTTCTCGGATAACTGTTCCAACGTTAGCCCTGATATTTCCCTTTCCTGCCGTATTCGTTTACAAACAAAAAAATAAATGTCTTTTGTCATATTCATTACAGGTATTATAGAATATGCATAGTTATTCTTTTATTATGTAT
>DATKZD010000049.1:0-4048 GCA_035528195.1 Elusimicrobiales bacterium | reverse complement strand
GCGGTGAAATTGGTTTAATTCGGAAAGGTTCATTTTCCTTGCCAATTCTTCGGACAATAGGTTCACAAATTCTTTTTCTTTACCCGTCAAAAACCATGACTTCTTAAAACGAGTCAGCCGTAAAACACCCATACGCACTTTATGGTAGGGATTAAATTTAGGCCCTATTCTACTGACGTAGCCCCGCCATTTGAGCGCAGTATAATATGCGGGATAATAAAAATTTTTGGCATTATATACTTTTTTTATCGCAAAGATAATTCTTAAAGGAGAATTTTTTGGTACATGCACGTCTTCTTCTATATCCATACACACACCGCCTCGCCAAACCAAACGCAAAGCTAAAACAGACTCCATAGGATCCCACACAAAAAATGAAACCTGGTCTAATTTTAAAAATTCGGCAATTAAACTAAGTCCGCAGGACAAAAGTTCCCTTGTGTTCCTGAAAGGTCTGTTTAATTCTTCGTTAAACCTGTATAAATTTTGAAGATCTTTGGTAGTTAGCGCCATACAAAATCAGTCTCCGTATAAAGATATAAGGTAATCAACTTCCGCTTTTACTCTTGCCATTTCTTTTGGCAACAGGTCAGATTTGTATCTCCCTTTGACTATGTCGCGACAAACGCGCGAGAGCACTTCATCTAAAAGCCCTACGTAGGTAGCGCACACGGGCGTGCTTGGCAGACATCTCGCTTTTGCAACTATTTCGGCGTAAGTTTTCATTCTTTCGTGGGAAGAAAATATAAATTGCTCAAATCCTTTAGTTGAGCACGGAAAGGCCTGTATTGATTTTGAGTACTCAACGGAAGAATCTACGCGGGTAAGCCATTTAAGCAGTTTTAAAGCATGTTTCTTTTTATTGCTGGATTTTAGTATTGCCAAATTATAACTGGTCATAAAACTTACTGAACTTTCATATTTTCCCGGTGCAGGAAGTGTTTTAAGAGGTATGTGCGTTTGGGCATTTTTGTCAGACACAGCCTGGGACTGGCGCCTGGTTAAAACCATACTTGCTTTGCCTTCCATCATAGTCCCCAAAGAACCTCTCTCTCTCATAAGGGGCATAAATCCCTTTTTAAACAGGACTAGAAAATCTTTTATTGCTTTTATGGATTGCTCCCTATCAACCGTTGCCTGCGTCAAATCAGCATTGAACAAATCTCCCCCGTTTTCCCATATAAAGGGAAGCACTTCCCTCAAATTTAAAGAACCTTTTAAGCTTGAGTTAGCTATCGGAAAATAATCAGGTGAACGGAATATTTTTTTTAGTTTACTACAGGCTTTAAGCATTCCATCCCACGTTTTTAAAAAATTTTCAGGATCTTTGGTTATCTTTTTTAGATGGTCAACTCTGTAGTGCAGAGCAGTTACGCTCATCCACCAGGGAACGGAATGTATTTTTTTACTCCCCGGTAAAAAACAATGCGGTTTTAAAGGTTCAATGCAATCGGCAACGGAAAGGTTTTTATCCAGTTTACTCAGATTTTCCAAAAAATCCATCTTAGAAAAAAGAGCAGTCCAGTAGTGCGGAATTTCAACTAAGTCGGGTAATTCAAAATCGGGATCTTTCCTTTTGCATGAAAAAAGCCTCTGCCAAAGAGTTTTATTGATAAGAACTGAAGTTTTAACGGTAATGTCCTTATGCGAAGCACCAAACTGCGACAGCATTGCGCTCAAGTGCGACATTGTCTGCAGTCCTGAATTTGGTAATGTCCACAAAATAAGTTTCATTTAGAAAATCTCCAGTTTTTTATTCTAAGCTGTGGATCAATTTGTTTTAAATCATTAACCCGTGCGCCGAATTCAATTTTTTTATGACCCGCAAGAGCTATCATCGCTGCATTATCAGAACAAAACTTTTTATCGGCAAAAAAAATATTGATGTCGTTTTGTTTACAAACATCAGACATTTTAAACCTTAATGCGGCGTTGGCCGAAACGCCCCCTCCTATAACCACATTTTTCACATTGTATCTATTTGCAGCCGAAATTGTTTTAAAAACCAAAGTATCTACAACAGCGGATTGAAATCCTGCGCAGACAGCGGCGACGTTTACTCTTTTATTATCCCTAATATAGTAACTGACCGATGTTTTTAATCCACTGAAAGAAAAATCAAAATTCCCTCTCAAAAAAGGTCTTGGAAATTTTACTGCATCGCATTTATTTTTGAAAGCGTATTTTTCTACCGCAGGTCCGCCGGGATATCCAAGTCCCAAAAGTTTTGCAACTTTATCAAATGCTTCGCCAGCCGCATCATCGCGGGTTGAACCCAAAATGCGGTACCTGCCGTAACCATCAACTTTCCAAAGTTCAGTATGTCCGCCTGAAACTATTAAAGCAACCAACGGAAATTTTAGACGTTTACTAACATCGTTACAATTAAATTCACAGGCAAATAAATGCCCCTCCAAATGATTAACGCCTATTGCGGGTACGTCGTAAATTTTGCCAAGAGTTTCAGCAGCTATTTTGCCGACTAAAAGCGCACCGGAAAGACCTGGACCACTTGCGAAAGACACGGCATTTATCGGTTTATTTGATTTTATTTTGCCTAGCGCTTTGGAAATAATAAACGATATTTTTTCGGAATGCGCACGACTTGCAATTTCGGGAACTATGCCGCAAAACTTTTTATGCAAAGATACCTGCGAGTACACTTCGCTAGACACTAACCTTTTTCCGCCTTCCAAAACAGCTGCCGCTGTTTCATCGCATGTGGTTTCTATACCTAAAATTCTAAAGTTTTGCGGCAGTTTTCTTTTTCGCATACAAAAATTGGTTATTCTTTTTTTGATTTTTTATTTCTTAACTTTGCTTTCCTTATCTACTTCTTTTTTATTAATTTCTCTGCCTGAAAAAATTTTTCCCGCTTTTAGCATCTCAACAGCACGGTCTAAAATTTCGTCGGCAACCTGGTCTTCTTTTTTAACGGCCGAAGACGGCTTTTTTCCTGGCGTATAAACCATGTTGTATTGTTGTAATACCTTAAAGGCGACATTAGGGGAAACCTCTATTTTTATATCGGGTTCTATTCCTCCAATTTTATCATCATCGGAAGTTCCTCTATGTATGGAACGTCCCAACGGAGTGTAATACTTAGCCACAGTTAAACTTAAACCTGAACCATCCGAAAGAGGAATGACTGATTGCACACTACCTTTGCCGAACGTTCGCGAACCTATTATGACGGCACGTTTGTGATCCTGCAGGGCGCCTGCAACAATTTCCGATCCCGATGCCGAAATGTCGTTGACTAAAACAACTATCGGCAAGTCTTCAAAGGGGGCATTGGAATCTGCTTTAAACTCTTGATAATTTTCTTTTTTGCGCCCTTTAGTGTAAACTACCATTTTTTTATCGCCTACAAAAAACTTTACTATATCTATTGCGGCAAAAAGAAGTCCGCCCGGATTATAGCGCAAATCCAAAACCAAACCTTCCATTCCCTGTTTTTCAAATTTTTTCAATTCTTTCAAAACGTTTTCTGCGGTGTATCCCGAAAAATCGTCCAAGTGGATATATGCTGTGTTTTCGTTAATCATCTTTGATTGCATAGCGCGCGTTTTGATTTTTCTTCTTTTTACGGTAATCTTTCTCACTAAAGTTCCGCCTTTACCGTTTTTGTCTTTAACTTCCCTAATTATTGTAAACGTAACTTTCGTACCCGGTTTCCCTCGCAACATATCTATTGCGTCGTTAACGCTCATTGTTTGCGTGGTTTTGCCTTCTATGCTTATTATCTTATCCTCCGGTAATACGCCTGCTTCATATGCGGGAGAATTGGGGACGGGGCTTATCACGGTGATGTATTTCGTACCCCTTTTGGCTGGAGGTATAAAAATTCCCACCCCTCCAAACTCACCTTCAATATCGCCCGAAATTCTTTTGTGCATTTTGGGTTCCATAAAAACAGAAAAACCGTCAAGTTGCGAAACCATTCCTCTTGCTGCGCCATAAACAAGTTTTTCTTCCTTTATTTCTTCTACATAATTTTCGCTTATCAGTTTTACGATATTTACTAAGAGTTTGATATTTTTATAAG
>DATKZD010000048.1:0-2878 GCA_035528195.1 Elusimicrobiales bacterium | reverse complement strand
TACCCTCATTTAAACCGTCTCCTGCAACATAAACGTAATGGGACACGGCAAGTCCCAAAACACTATCCCCCAAAAATTCTAATCTTTCGTTATGATTAGAACATCCGTGTTCAGAAGCGAAGGATTTATGCGTCAACGCTTGAGTTAGAAGTTCTTTATCTTTAAACGAATAGTTGAATATTTCTTCTATTTTGTCCATTGCAAAAAAAGAAAAGCGAGCTCTAAAATTTAGTTATTCCTGTCGTCCTCTATCTTTTGCCGCACTCGGGATTTAGCTCGGAAAATTACCAAAGTATCAATCCCGAGTTTTTTGAAAATTTTTCAAAACAAACGGCAAAAAATTATTTTTTAGCATACTCCTTTATGTGACTGACGGCTTCGCCGACTGTTTTTATTTTTTCGGCTTTTTCATCAGGTATTTCCATATCAAATTCCTCTTCCAAAGCCATGATGAGTTCAACAGTATCTAGTGAATCTGCACCCAAATCTGTAACGAATTGAGCGTTGCTGTTCACTTCCCCGGCATCAACACCGAGTTGTTCCACGATTATATTTTTGACTCTTTCTTCAACATTTTCAACTGCCATTTAATTTCCTCCTGATATTACAATTTTAAATATACAATCCACCGTTAACCGACAGAGTATGACCTGTAATATAATTTGAATTATCGCTTGCTAAAAATAAAACTGCGTTGGCTACGTCTTGTGCCGTTCCTGCTCTTGCAAGCGGAATTAACCCTAAAACTCTATCTCTCATAATTTGAGGCATTTCTTGCGTCATTTGAGTATCTATAAAGCCGGGGGCAACTGCATTTATTCTAACATTTCTGCCCGCAAGCTCTCTTGCCATAGATTTAGTGAGACTTATTAATCCTCCTTTTGAAGCGGAATAATTGGCTTGACCGGGATTACCCGTTTGTCCTGCGATAGAGGCAATGTTTATAATGCATCCGCTTCTTTGTTTCATCATATGTTTAGAAACCGACTGCATCATCAAAAATGCCCCTTTTAAATTGACGTTCAAAACGCTGTCCCATTCTTCTTCGCTCATTCTAACAGCCATATTGTCTCTTGTTATCCCTGCATTGTTTACCAAAATATCTATTTTACCAAACTCTTTGACCGCTTTTTCCGTTATTTTTATGCAATCTTCTTTGTCGCACACGTCCAATTTATGACCAAAGACTTTAACGCCGTAATCTTTGGAAATTTTTTCAAAAAAAGGATCGGAATCGTCCCAGTTTTTATCTAACAGCGCTAAATTTGCGCCCTTGCGGGCAAAGGTTTCAGCAATTGATTTACCTATGCCTCTTGCAGCTCCGGTTATTAAAGCGTTTAGTCCTTCCAATGTTTTCATATCCTCTTACCCCGCAATTACGTTCTCCGAATGAGATAAAGCGTCATCCATAGAACTTTTTTCAAGAACATCGTTAAGTTTTTCAATACCTTCCGAAATGGAGTTATTCATTTTTACTTTTGCAAAATTACATACTCTTTTGATTGAGTTAAATATAGCATTTTCGCCCGATTTACCATGGCAGACAATTGTAATCCCACCTACACCGAGTAGAGGCGCTCCTCCATGTTTTTCAGGGTCAAAATTATCCTTAACTCCCCTAAAAGCTTTTTTCAACATTAGTGCGCCTATCTTATATGATAATTTTTTAGATATTTCAGCCTTTATAGCGTTAAACATAGCTTTTGATAATCCTTCACTTAGTTTTAGTACAACGTTACCCACAAAGCCATCGCACACAACTACATCGGTTGTTCCGAAAGGAATATCGCGCCCTTCTATCGGGCCATGAAAATTAAGTATGCTTTGTTTTAAAAGTGCCGTAGACTCTCTCACCAAAAGATTACCTTTGCTTTCTTCCTCTCCTACGGATAAAATTCCGATGGAAGGATTTTTAACTCCAAACGCATATTTGCTATACAAGGATCCCATTAGGGCAAATTCCAGTAGATGACGAGGTTTACAGTCAATGTTTGCGCCTCCGTCTAAAATTACGGATACGCCTTTTGTAGTAGGAAAAGGAAAAGCTATAGCGGGACGACTGATATTTTTTACCCTTTTCATTTTGGCAAGTGAAGCCACCATAGTGGCGCCCGAATTGCCTGCGGAAACCATACCGTCCGCCTTGCCTTCAGCTACAAGAGAGGCACATACCATAATACTTGAATTTGGATTTTCTCTAACGATTTTTGCAGGCTCGCTAGACATATCAACGGGACGCTCGGAGTTGACTATTTGGAGTTTATCGCCTGTTTTATGCCCCAGTTTTTCAAGTTCCGTGCGCAGTACGCTTTCCTGCCCTACAAGCAGTATTTTACAATCTAATTCCTCAACGGCACGAATAGCCCCCTTTAAATTGGGGACTGCACCAAAATCTCCTGCTTGAGCATCTAAAGCTATTTGCATTTTTATTTCTTGGGGGTTTCCTTATCTTTCTTTTTCTCTTTTACGGGGACTTCAACTTTGTCGCCGTAAAATCCACAAACAGAACAAACCTGATGCGGACGGTTTAAAGATTTGCAATTGGGACATTTGGAAGACGGAATATTTCCTACTTTCCAGTTAGCTCTTCTTTTGGTGGTTCTTGAATGAGTATGTTTTCTTTTGGGATTGGCCATTATTTATCTCCTTAAAATTTTCTACTAAATTCTAACTGTATTTTTTATTTACGTTTTTCACCAAATGATTTTTTAGCTTTACTTAATTTATCTTTTAAAACTGAAAATGCGACGGGCGAATGTTTACTACAGTTACATTTTGTTTTATTTAAGTCTGCACCGCACTTACTGCATAAACCTTTGCAGTCGGTTTTGCAGACTTCTTTTATATCCTGTGTAAGTGCAATTTCAGCACGTACGCT
>DATKZD010000047.1:0-2540 GCA_035528195.1 Elusimicrobiales bacterium | reverse complement strand
TTATCTTGGAATTTTCGGATTGGTTTGACTGGGGTGACTGGGGTGACTTTGCAAACGCTATCGGAGTAAACAGAACGTTAAAAATAAATAAAAAACCCAAAATTAGGCATACTATTCCATTACATTTTATTTTATTTAAACTCAAACTCACTTTTTTCTACCTTACCCTACGTCCCATAACAGGAACAACAACTCTAATCAACGCTGTTTTTTAATTAGGACTTTTGTAACTCTATAACTCGGATGTATTTAAAGTATATCACAGGAGCCGTTTGATTGCAATGCTTACTCATTTGATAGTGACAGTCACTTTTTTGTAAAAAGTGACTGTCACTATCACTAACGCTCCCAAAACTTGACTTATCTATTTGAAACTTTAAAGATAAAAGATATACAATTTAAACGTAGTTACTGCCGTTGCATCAAAACCGCAGTCTTATACACAAAACCGATTTCACAAATATCACATCAAAAAGGAGAAAACGAAAAATGAAATGCGAAGCAAAAAATAAACTTGTCGCCATGGACGGTAATATGGCAGCAGCGCACACAGCGCATGCAACAAACGAAGTAATTGCGATTTACCCTATTACCCCTTCTTCCGGAATGGGGGAAATATCAGACGCTAAATCATCTAAAGGCGAAACAAATATATGGGGAACAATTCCTGTAGTTGCCGAACTTCAGTCAGAAGGCGGAGCATCGGGCGCAGTTCACGGCTCGCTTACGGCAGGTGCATTAACTACCACTTTTACAGCTTCACAGGGATTACTCCTGATGATTCCGAATTTATTTAAAATCGCAGGAGAACTTACTCCTTGCGTATTGCACGTATCGGCAAGAACGGTTGCAACCCACGCATTATCCATTTTCGGCGACCATTCAGATGTTATGGCGTGCAGAGGCACAGGATTCGGTATGCTGGCTTCCGCCAACCCTCAAGAAGCAATGGATATGGCTTTGATATCTCAAAGGGCGGCTTTGGAGTCGCGCATTCCGTTCATTCACTTTTTTGACGGTTTTAGAACTTCACACGAACTCAATATGGTTGAACCATTAACCAAAGATCAGATGCTTAAAATGCTTCCGGAAAATCTTATTGAAAATCACAAAAAACAGGGCTTGAATCCCGAAAATCCTTTTATTAGAGGAACTGCGCAAAATCCTGACTTTTTCTTTCAGGCACGCGAAGGCGTAAACAAGTTTTACAATGCCTGTCCCGAAATAGTCAAAAAAACTATGGAAGAATTTGAAAAAAACACCGGTAGAAAATATCAGCCGTTTGAATATGTCGGTCCCAAAGATGCCGAGTACGTCGTTGCAATTATGGCGTCAGGCGCCGATACTGCACAGGAAACAGTTGAATATCTAAGCAAAAAGGGAGAAAAAGTAGGTGTTATAAAGGTAAGACTTTACCGCCCATTTAATACAGGCTATTTCATTGATGCTTTACCTGCAACAACCAAAACCATAATAGCGATGGACAGGACAAAAGAACCCGGTTCTTTGGGAGAACCTCTTTACGAAGATATTTGTTCGGTTTTTGCAACCCCCGAAAGTAAGGCAAAATTTGCCAAAACACCGTCAATTATCGGCGGAAGATACGGTTTAAGTTCAAAGGAATTTACTCCCGCTATGGTGAAGGCGATATTTGACAACGCCAAATCCGCTAAACCTAAAAACGGATTTACCGTCGGCATAATTGAAGATGTAACAAATACCAGTCTTGAACACGACCGTCATTTTGATATTGAAAGTGACGACACATACCGCGCAATGTTTTACGGACTTGGCTCTGACGGAACCGTAGGCGCAAACAAAAATACGATGAAAATAATAAGCGAACAGACCGACAATTACTCGCAGGGTTATTTCGTCTATGATTCCAAAAAAGCAGGTTCGCTTACCGTTTCGCATGTACGCTTCGGTAAAAAGTGCATAAGATCGCCTTATCTTATATCTAAGGCGGATTTTATAGGAATTCATCAGTTTTCTTTTGTGGAAACATACGATATGTTAAAAACCGCAAAAGAAGGTGCAACTGTTCTTCTAAACAGCCCTTATACTTCCAAAGAAGTGTGGAGCAAACTTCCTGTAGAAATGCAAAACGAAATTGTTGATAAAAAACTTAAATTTTATATCATCAACGCTTCTGAAATTGCAAAAGAAGTTGGTTTGGGTACCCGCATTAATATGATAATGCAAACTGCGTTTTTTGCGATATCGGGCATATTGGAAAAAGGCAAAGCAATTGAGGCGATTAAGGGCGCCATTAAGAAAACTTACTCTTCTAAAGGAAAAGAAGTGCTGGATAAAAACTACGCCGCAGTAGACAGCACTGTAAGTAAAATAGAAGAAGTTGCGGCGGGTAAGACGGATTCCGAACTTAAACGCAGGGATTCCATTACCTGCGACTGCCCCGACTTTGTAACTCAGGTTACGGGGGAACTTATCGCATTTAGAGGAGACGACGTTCCTACTTCCAAAATAATACCGGGAGGCGTTTTTCCCGTGTCCACTTCGCAATATGAAAAGCGAAA
>DATKZD010000046.1:0-4774 GCA_035528195.1 Elusimicrobiales bacterium | reverse complement strand
CATATGGACGGAACGGAAGTAGCAGAGCGTATAATGGCAAATCCCAAAACAAAACATATTCCTATAGTTTTTCTCACTGCGTTAGCTGAAAAAAGACAGGTTGAGGACAATATGGGAACAATAGGCGGAAGAAATTTTATTGCCAAACCTGTTACCACAGAACAGCTTATTGCTAGAATGGAAGAGGTACTTTCCGAAAAATAAGAAGCTGCAGATCCGTACGAAGTCACAAATATTTATTGCCCACAAGTGCTGTTTTTGGCATTGAGATAAGGGGGGGAAATGAACTCAAGTAATATGATGGAATCAGGCAGAAAAAATCGTGAATTTATTAATTCGGATATCAATCTTCCCGACTCCTATGGCAAAACCGAAATTATTGCTATGGTAAGAGATCCCAACTGGTTTTTTACCTATTGGGAGATAACGTCGCAAAAAGCTAATCAAATAAAAAGGAAATACGGACAAAATATATTTGAAATCTCCAAGCCGGTTATAAGAGTCTATGATATTATCGGTTCAAAAAGTATTGAAAATGCGACCTATTTTGACGACTATGTTAATCTTGATGCAAAAAACTGGTATATCAATGCAAAAGAGTCGGGTAAAAGTTACATGTGCAGGCTGGGTCTTTTAGCTCCTGACGGAAATTTAATTAAAATAGCCGACAGCAATATTATTACTCTGCCCCTGGGAAGAGTTTCAGACATTACCGATGAAGAGTGGATGGTTACAAACGATCAGTTTGACAAACTTATGGAAATGTCGGTGTCCCACATGGGCGCTTCCGGCGAATTTGTAAATCTATTGGCAAAACGCTGGGAAATATTAAAATCCATATCCAGCGGTGCTATGTTTGTGTCTTCTTTTCAAAACGTTTCCAGTTATTCTTCTTCAAAACAATGTCCGCTTGAACTGGAGTGCAAGCTTGTGCTTAGCGGCGGAACTTGCCCTCAGGCAAACATTACTGCAGGCGGCAAAATGGTAAAAGTAAATGCTGATGGAACTTTTACTACTAATTTTAATTTATCGGATTCGGTAACAGAAATACCGGTTTGTTGCAGTACCGACGGCGGGAAAAAACAGAAAAAAGTTATAATTACCGCTCAAAAAAAGGTTTCTAAATGAGTAAAGACTTCAAAGGTTATATTTCGCTAGTTCTTCATGCACATCTTCCCTTCATAAGACACCCCGAATACGAAGATTTTTTGGAAGAAGATTGGTTTTACCAGGCAATGTTGGAAACCTATCTTCCCTTACTGGATGTTTTTGAAAGACTTATCGGCGAGGGAGTTGATTTTAACTTAACAATGTCTATAACGCCGCCTCTGTGCGCTATGATGTCGGATCCTTTATTGGAAAAAAGATTTAAAAATTTTTTGGATTTAAGAATTGACCTTTGCCATAAAGAGGTTGAAAGAACAAAAAATACAGACTATAGCGACGTTGCCTCAATGTATAAACAAAAATTGGAACGGATGAGGCATTTATATCAAAATTATTACGGAAGGAATGTTTTAAACGGTTTTAGAAAGTTTCAGGATTTAGGCAAACTTGAAATTATTACCTGTTGTTTAACTCACGGATTTTTACCTCTTCAGGTTAAAAAAGAATCCGCTTTTGCCCAGGTTAAACTGGCTACAGATGATTATAAAAGACATTTCAGACGTAAACCCAAAGGAATATGGCTTGCCGAATGCGCTTATAGTCCGGGTGATGACAGGATTTTGAAAATTAATGATATTGATTATTTCTTCGTTGAAACGCACGGTATCTTATACGGCAGTCCACGCCCAAGATACGGTGTTTATGCTCCGATATATTGTAAAAGCGGAGTAGCCGCTTTTGCAAGGGATAACGAGTCTGCTCATCAGGTATGGAGCGCCGAACACGGATATCCCGGAGATTTTAGTTACCGGGAATTTTACCGTGATTTGGGTTATGATTTGGATTATGACTATGTAAAACCTTATCTGCATTCAGATGGCGTCAGAAGAAATATAGGAATCAAGTATCACAAAATAACGGGCAAAGTGCCGTTAAGCCACAAAGCGCCTTATAATCCCAAGCAGGCCGACGAGACCGCCGCTTCGCATGCGGGTAATTTTTTATTTAACAGGGAGCGTCAGGTAGAACATCTTTATAACGTTATGGGCAAAAAGCCGATTATAACAAGTATGTACGATGCTGAGCTTTTTGGACACTGGTGGTACGAAGGACCTCAATTTTTGGAATACTTTCTTAAAAAAGTTCATTACGACAGCGGAACTTTGAAACTCACTACGCCTTCGCAGTATTTGAAAGAAAATTCTCATAATCAGATTTTAACTCCATCAATGTCAAGTTGGGGGGATAAAGGATATTGTGATGTCTGGCTTAACAGTTCAAACGACTGGATTTACAGGCACATACACAAGGCAGTTGAGCGAATGACGGAACTTGCCAATAAATATCCTAATGCTGATGGTATCTTGAAAGATGCTTTAAATCAGGCGGGGCGCGAATTGTCTCTTGCGCAATCGTCGGACTGGGCATTTTTGATGACTGTTGGTACTGCTTTAAACTATTCCGTAAAAAGAACTAAAGAACATTTGGTGCAATTTAACTCTCTTTACTCGCAAATTCTCTCGGGCAACATAGATAAAACCTACCTTGATAATCTCAATTGGAAAAATAATGTGTTTGCCAATATAGATTATCGTGTTTTTGCTTCAAGTAATGTATCGCATGAAAAACTGGAAGCAACGTCCGTAAAAAAATAAAAATAAAAAAAACAATGTCATACCCGCACAAGCCACCGTGCCATACCCCCACCTACCCACCGTGTCGTTGCGAGCGAATGTAATGAGCGCGGCAATCTTTCAAATTACACTGATAGATTGCAGAGCCTGCCCTCAAAAGTTTTTATTGAGGGTAAGCTACAGCAGGAAGTAAACTCGCCTGCCTGACGGCAGGCTGGTGCCACAGGAAAGCAGGCACGACATAAAAAGGAATTCCCCCCTTTTCTACTCCCTACAATGCCCCCCTTGATAAAGGGGGAGTTCTGTTAACTATTTTTAATGAAACAGTAAAGTAAAGCATTTTTTATTTGTTATTTTACTTTTAGTTTCTTATCTCCCCCTTTCTTAAGGGGGAGTTCTGTTAACCATTTTTAATAAAACAGGAAAGTAAAGCATTTTTTATTTGTTATTTTACTTTTAGTTTCTTATCTCCCCCTTGATAAAGGGGGGGAGGGGGGATTTGATAATTCTGTCAAAGAGTATTTTAAAAATGGCTTATTAAATCTGTAATCGAATTACTGAACATTTACAATTCCCGCATGCTTGAAGCGGGAATCTAGACGAAACAACCAATTGCAATTAGATGCCTGCTTAAAGCATGAGCAGCTATAACACAGAAGGAAATTTTTTTAATTTGGTTAAGAATGCAGATTTATGCATTCGGGGGTAGAAGGATTTTTTTGAGGTCATCGAGTTTTTTATGTCCGCCGATAACATCTAAATTAATGGATAAGAAATAAACTTTTTCTTTTAAAATTTGACGCCAGCCCAAAGGAAAGCGGACAAAATCTTTATATGTGGTTATGAGAGGTAAATCCCCTTTCAATTCATATGTTGTTTTTAATTCTTCAAGTGAAAATGCGTGATGGTCGGGGTAATGCCAGTTTTGTTCAAGTTTAAGGTCTAAATTTTTCAAAGTATCCTCAAAAGATTGAGGGTTACCTATCGCAGAAAGTACGCTTACTTTGCCCCCGATTTCGCTTAAATTTACGATTTCACTACGGCATATATCAAAAAAATGAGTAGGATTATGTCTGGTTTTAATTATTTCTACCGAAGAATTGTATTTTTTAATTCCGTCGATTATTTTATTTAAAGCGTTTTTATCCGCTAAGTCGCAATGGGTAAGCATAATAAGTCCCGCCCGCCTCAGCGCAGATTTGGGTTCGCGTAGGTTGCCAAGCGGAAGCAGTGCATCTTTTGAAAAGTTAGAACGGGCATCAACTAATACTATGTCTAAATCCCTTTTAAGTTTAAAGTGACCGAATCCGTCATCTAAAAGCAATACCTGACTTTTAAATTTATCTATTGCCGTTTGCGCCGCTTTGTATCTGTTTGCCGAAACAACCACGGGAATTTGATATTTTTCAAGCGATTTATACATCATATACGGTTCGTCGCCTGCGGTTTGCCAGTCGGCGGTATTTTCGCTTAAAATCGTAACCTGATTTTTTGTCGTTTCACTTTTATAACCGCGCGAGATGATTGCAACTTTTATATTTTGTTTTGCAAGCATTTGCGCTAAAAACATAACGGTGGTTGTTTTTCCCGTTCCGCCTGTTGTAAGATTACCTACGCATATCACTTTTACGTTTACAGAACGGCTTTTTAAAATACCCAATTCGTATATTTTTTTACGTAAAAATACTCCCGCCCCATATACAATAGAAAAAGGTGCGAGACATATTTGTCCGAGAAAGTTTTTTTGCAGGGTCTTTTGCAGTTTAGGTAGATTCATATCAATATATTATCCAAAACTAGTGTTTTGTTTAGCAAGAATGTTTATTATTTTAAATACTTTTTCATAGACAAGTTCGCAAGCAAGTTCTCTCATACACTCAATGTCTTTTGAACAGGTGTTTTTGGTGCAGGGAGAGCAGTTTAAGTTTTCGTTTTTTATGTATTGATGTTGCACAAATCCTTTCGGTGTCCATGCTACGGGGCTTGAAGCGCCGTGTATTGTTAAAGTAGAGGTATTTACTGCCGTTGCGATG
>DATKZD010000045.1:0-4690 GCA_035528195.1 Elusimicrobiales bacterium | reverse complement strand
CCCTTCGACAGGCTCAGGGCATACCCCTCTTTATTAAAGAGGGAGTTTATAAGGAGTCAAGGGGGGAATTTATTAAATCCCCCGCAATCTGTCAGTGTACCTTGATAGATTGCTTCGTAAGCAACAGCAGGAAGCAAACTCGCAACGACATGTGAGGTAGGGCAGGCAACGACATGAGAGATAGGCAAGGACAACATTCGTTTTTTACAATCTGTATTTAATGAGAGTCCAAATAGCTTTTAGCCCGTCGGAAAACTTTATCTTTTTACCTTCGGCAATGCTTCGCGGATTATAACTGATAGGCACTTCGTAAATGCGAATTTTTTGTTTTAAAATTTTAGCGGTAACTTCGGGGCAAAACTCAAAACCCCGTGATTTCAAATCTAAATTTTTTATAATCTCTTTTTTAAATACTTTATAACAGGTGGGCTCATCTGTGATACTGGAGCCATAAAGCAGATTGGTAAACCAGGATAAAAATCTTCCGCCGACATAAAATATAATGCCCGCTTTTTTATTTTCGCCGTTTAAAATTCTGGAACCGTAAACTACTTCAGCTTTACCTTCCAATATCGGGGCAATAAGTTTTTTATAGTCGGCGGGGTCGTATTCCAAATCCGCATCCTGAATTATAATAATATCTCCGGTGGCAAAACTCAGCCCCATTTTAATTGCCGAACCTTTTCCTTTATTAAATGCGTGGCGCACGTATTTAAAATCGGGGTAATTAAAAGTTTTCACAAGTTTAGTAGTATCGTCAGTTGAGCCGTCATCGGCGAGTATAACTTCTAATTCCATATCCGGGTTTTTAGAATAAATACCGTCTATGCATTTACGCAGTGTTTTGGCTTCGTTATACGAGGCAATTATGACGGATAATTTCATATTTTCATCTTATAAAAATAAATCTGTAAATAAAAATTTAAATTGATGCAGGAACATATCCGTCCCCCGAGTCTTTGAAGATTGAACTTTTTGAGGTTGTTTAGTTTTTTTCTTTTTTAAATCCCCCTTACATTCCCCCTTAACAAAGGGGGAAATTACAAGGAGTTAAAGAGGGAGCCTGCCCTAAGCGACCTGTGGGGAGCGTAGTCCTGAGTGAAATCAAAGGGCATAGTCAAACCATGCCGAGGAGTTATAAGGAGCGGGCGTTTGTGTATCCCATTAGGCGGTATATAAATTTCGCTATGGTAAATTCGCTTACTGAAGAATGCATTAGGGGGCTGAGCTCAACTACGTCTACGCCGATGATTTTTTTTGCTTCAAATACCTTTTTAAACAGATATAACGCATCGTACCAGTTAAATCCGCCAGGTTCGGGAGTTCCCGTTGCAGGTATTACCGAAGGGTCAAAACCGTCAACGTCAATAGAAACATAAACTTTACCGGTAAGATTTTTAATAACTTTAGAAGTTAATTTTTTTATGTTTGGATTTTCCTGCATTTTGAGTGTTGTAATTTTTCCCTTGTTTACGAATTTTATTTCTTCTTCGGCTATGCTTCGTATGCCTACCTGCACTACAGGGCATTTATTTATAAACGGATGCATAGCACAGGCATGACTGTGCGCAGAACTTTCGTAACTTGAGCGCAAATCTGCATGAGCATCAAAATGCAAAATGGAAACGTTTTTATATTTATCTAAGAATGCAGGTATAATTGCATGCGATATGGAATGTTCTCCCCCTAGAAAAAAAGGGATACCGTTATAGCGCAATATTTTTTTGGCAGTGGAATTTATTTTTTTAAAAACATTTTTAGTGTCGTCTTTGCAGTCAATCGGTTTATAAGTGTAAATTCCTTTTTTATATGTCGCGCGGTTTAGTTCGTCGTCGTAGAGTTCCACCTGAGCGGAGGCGTTAATTATTGCTTTCGGGCCGTTTTTTGTTCCCGTACCGTAGGTTGTGGTTTTTTCAAAAGGAACGGAAAGGACAAAAAACCCCGCATCTTCAGGGTTAATTGTGGGCTTAATTCCGAGAAAAGAATTTTTATCAGTAGTATATTTCACTTTTTTATCGGGCAAATACCGCTGCGGCAATTACCGTTGTCCAAAGCCGATGGTGTCCTATCGCACTTTGGGTAACGTTCATTGTTTTAACAATTTTACCGCTTAGTTTCCAAATTTCTTTTTTATTATCCCAACTGGAATTTGAATCAAACTCAATGCCTAAAGTGGTAGCTAACATGGAAGCCGCCAAATCTTCGGAATATTCTCCGGACTGTTCGTCAGTCTGTCCGAAACTGTGGTGTTCGGAAATATAACCGTAAGCGTTTTTATCTTTCGGGATAGACACGCCGACAGAAGCAGACAATAATCTTCTTGATTCGTTAGTTGAGTTTCTGCTTATTACAACATGAAGTATCTGTCCTGTTTTAAGTCTTTCTACTCCCTTTGAGGCGGAAACTAGTTTGCATTGCGGGGGGAATATGCTTGAAACAGGAACTAAATTAAATCTAGCAAGTTTAGCATGACGAAGGGCTTCTTCAAAACTTGCAAGTTTTTCTTTATGACGGCCTATGCCTTTTGTAAAGAAAATTTCTTTGGGGATAAATGAATCACTCATAAGTAAATTATACAAAAGAAAAAAATATGCAACACCCTATTTAAAAACCTCCTTGAAATTTTTAACCGTAACTTTAGAAATTTTTTCAGCAGGAACTTTCAATATTTCACCCAACGCTTTGCATATTTCAGGGATATTTAAGGGAGAATTCCTTTTCCCCCTTTGCGTTTGTGGCGGGAGATAAGGGCAATCCGTTTCGGTTATGAGATTTTCCAGCCTTACCTTAACGGCCGTTTCCCGCAAAGCGTCATTTTTAGGATAGGTTATTATGCCGCCTATACCTATTAAGAGCCCCATATCCACTGCCCATACGGCATCTGTTATCGCTGAGCTAAAGCAATGTAGAATACCCGTAATTTTTCTATTTGTCGGGGGAGTCCAGTACGATTTTAAAATGTCCGCCAAATCTGCGTAAGCATTTTCTTTTCCTTCAAAATCGTTACGGCAGTGTAATATCAAAGGTTTGTTGAAAGATGCCGTTTCTTTTAAAATTGTTATCAAAGTTTCTTTTTGGGTCTCTTTATCAAATGTACTTTTTGCGTAATCAAGACCTATTTCTCCAAGCGCCGAAATATTATCGTCGGCGAAAAAGGTTTTTAGTTTTTTCAGGGTGTCGGGCGTTAGTTTATCGCAGTTGTGGGGATGTATGCCCAAAGCGCATTTAATGTTTTTAGGATATTTTTTTTGTAGGGCAACTGCTCCGTTCCAATCTTTTGGCTCGCAGGCAATTTCGGCAATGTTTTCTATGCCGTCGGCAAAACTTTGCTCTATTATTTGCTCCCTGTCTGCATCAAAGGCATTATCTAAAAGATGGGCGTGCGAATCGCAATAAGTTGGTTTCATAATTTTTCCCTTCAAAAATTGTAACATTATTCCAAAGATATTGTTTGTTGAGGGGTAAAAAATGGATAAAGCGATAATTAGTTATTTTTCAGGGACTGGAAACTGCAAAAGAACCGCACAGATACTTGGCAGATTTTTTAAAGGGAAAAATTATCAAACCCAAATAGTAAATATTTCCACATCTAATCCAAAAGATTTTAACCCTGCCAAATTCAATATATTTATTTTTCCGGTTTATTGCTTCTCTATGCCGCAGATAATGAAAAAATACTTAAGGCGCCTTCCTCCGTCGCCCGGCACAAATGCGTCTGTTATAGCAACTTTTGGTGCGCAGGACGCAGAGAAAGCGGGCGACGAGGGCAGAAGTCTAGTTCAGGCGCGCAAAATTTTAACCGATAAGGGTTTTAATGTTTTGTACTCCGATGCCGTAGCGTATCCCAGTAATTTTACGCAGGTTGTAAACGTGATGCCTGAAAATGTAGAGGAAAAGGTATACGAGGTGTCAGATTTAAAAGTTGCGCAAATGGCGGAAAAAATACTGCGTGAAGAAATTTACCATAAACCGTGCCTGAAAATTAAAGCGTTTGTAATTTCATTATTTGACTGGATGTTTAGTATTTTCGGCAGGGTATTTATGGGCAAACTATATGTAGCAGATAAAAAATGTAACAGCTGCGGGATATGCGTAAAAGAGTGTCCTGCTCATACAATAAAATTAATCGGCGGCAAACCGTTTTGGAATTATTCCTGTCAGGCGTGCCAGCGGTGTATCAACATATGCCCCGAAAAAGCTATAGAAACTTCTTTTGTAAGACTTATTGTGTTTACAAGTCTTTTTATTGCGTTTGTCATCAAATTAATCGGCGCTTTAGTTCACGGCGGTTTAATTTTGGCTTTTTCGTACTTATGTATTTATGTAATATTTTTTGCGGTTTTGGATTTTATAATACGGCAGTTTGAAAAGGTAAAATTTTTATCCCCCCTGCTTACTTTGAGCCACACAAAAAAATACCGCAGATACATTGCAAAAGAACTGCCGTGAAATTTCTTAGATAAACTTATTGATAATTTTGGCAAAAAATTATTGCGGGTTAAGAAAGTTTCTTGTAATATGCGATTGCTTTTTTAAATGCCTCGCCGCGTTCTTCAAAATTTTTAAACTGGTCAAAAGAAGCGCAGGAGGGAGATAAAAGGCATATGTCTTTTCTGCGGGCTCGCTTGAGGCAATACTTGATGGCGTTTTGAATGGTTACTGCTTTTTTAATAGGACATATACCTTTGAG
>DATKZD010000044.1:0-6529 GCA_035528195.1 Elusimicrobiales bacterium | reverse complement strand
TGCCCGCTACCGGAAATAGTTGAACTGTGCGAAAAATACGATGCCGTTTTAATGGTAGACGATGCACATTCCAGCGGAGTATTAGGCAAACAAGGTAGAGGCACCGTAAGCCATTTTGATATGGAAGGCAGAGTTGACATACAAATAGGCACTTTATCGAAGGCATTTGCGGCAGTCGGGGGATATGCCGCTTCCACCAAGGCGTTTAAGGGATATATGTCTTCCAACGCCAGACCGTTTTTATTTTCCAGTTCGCATCCGCCAAGTGTAATAGCAAGTTGTATTGCGGGTTTGGAGGTACTCTATAACGAACCTCAACTTCTTAAAAAATTATGGGACAACACCAAATTTTTCAAGGAAGAACTTAAAAAAGCGGGCTTTGATACGGGAGCGAGCGAAACGCCGATAGTACCTGTTATGGTTGGCGATACTTTGAAAGCAAAAAAACTTTCGCAAAGGTTATTTGAAGAAGGTGTGTTTGTTTTGGCGATAGGTTTTCCCACTGTACCTAAAGGTAAAGAGAGACTTCGCGCCATTGTAACTGCAGGACACACTCAAAAAGATTTGGAACAAGTGGTAGCGGCGTTTAAAAAAGTTGGCAGCGAACTGGGGATAATATAGGGGAGAATAGAAATTTTTCTACGTTTTTTTAAAGCACAAAATTGGGGGAGTCTTGGATAAGCTAATTAATTCGTTTACGAAAAGAATTAACTTATTATACCCCTCACCTGCCGACGAAGTCGGCTTCCTCTCCCGCAAGGGGAGAGGCGTTATTTATTTTTTCCTTTTTACCATTCCGTAGCTTTAGCGTAGGATGTTTTCACCTCTCCCCTTGCGGGAGAGGATGGACGAAGTCCAGGTGAGGGGTAAAATTATAATTTTTAATCTGTATGAACACAAATAAAATATATTCATTATTTCTCGCGATGCTCTGCCTGCTCGCTTTTGCAGGTTGCAATAGTTATGACGCTCAAAAAAACAAACTTTCCGTTTTTGCAGATATTTTCCCCATTTATGATTTTACCCGCTCTGTTGCCAAAGATAAAATTAATTTGAGTATGGCAATTCCTCCCGGCGCCGAACCTCATCATTTTGAGTTTAGAACCCGCAACATTATTGAAATTCAAAATTTGGATATTTTTTTCTACTGCGGACTTGTAAATCCCAAAATAAATAAACTTGCCAAAACTTTAAACAACAAGGTACTGGTAATTGACGTATGTTTAGATACAAAAACAATCCATTATGGCGATTTGCGTTTCGCTTCCCATAAACATCCCTCCTACCGAACAAGCGGTATAGATCCGCACGTTTGGCTGGATTTTGATAATGCCGTAATGATTGCAGAAAAAATTAAAACTGCGCTGATAAAAGTGGACGTTAAAAACAAAAAAATCTATACGGAAAATGCGGAAAAATTAAAACAGTCTATTTCGGATATTTCAAACCAGTACAATGAGGTTTTGCCTTACTGCAAAGAAAAAGACATTATACATTTAGGGCATTTTTCTTTTGGTTATATCGCCAAAAAATTTAATTTTAATTATATGCCCGTACAGGGATTTAGCCCTGTAAGCGAGACTTCCGCCAAAGAAATTATCAAGATAATTAAATACATCACGAAAAATAAAACGAAATACGTATTTACCGACTCCTTTTTTAATCCTAAACTGGCAGAGACTATCAAAAGGGAGAGCGCATCGGAAATTTTAGTACTAAATCCGATGGGCGCTATTGCAAAGAAAGATTTTTCAAGCGGTAAAAACTATTCTACAATAAGTAGAGAAAATCTAGACGTTTTATCTAAGGGGATGCGATGTCGGAAGTAATTAAGGTTGATAATTTGTTTTTTAAGTATGACAGCGAATACGTCTTGCGCGACATAAACTTTTCCATAGAAAAAGGCGACTTCCTGGGACTTGCAGGACCTAACGGCGGGGGAAAAACCACTTTAATAAAACTTATTTTAGGACTTTTAAAACCCACTCAAGGAAAGGTCTCTCTTTTTGGCAAAGACTCAACGCTATTTAGAGAAAAAAGCAAATTGGGGTATATGCCTCAAAAAATAAATAACTTTAACAGCAATTTTCCCGCCACCGTCAAGGAAGTGGTTTCTATGGGAATTTTGGCAGAGAAACATTTCCCTCGTTACATTTCGCATCGCGATGAGCATAAAGTATATAACGCAATGAAAATGACAAACATCACCGATTTGCAGACAAAATTAATAGGGGATTTATCCGGCGGACAGATGCAAAGGGTTTATATGGCTAGAATTTTTACAAATACGCCCGAGATTTTATTTTTAGACGAACCGACAAGCGCTTTGGATCTAAACTCAAGGCAGAAGTTTATGGATTTGCTAGTAAAACTAAACAAGGAAAAGAAAACAACCATAATTTTTATTACCCATGATAATTCCCAAATCGGCAAATATGCAAATAAGATGTTGTTTCTTGACCGTGAAATGGTATTTTTCGGTGGTTTGGGGGATTTTTGCAAGTCGCAGGAAATGGAAAAATACTTTGGTCATTTTGCTCAGCATATGATTTGCCACAGACACGATAAGGATGCTGTAAATGTTAAATAAGTTTATTACTCGTTCGTTCTCATCTTCCCTCTTTAATAAAGAGGGGATGGGGGTGATTTTAAAAAATTGCAATGAAATAATAAAATCCCCCCAACCCCCTTTAACAAGGGGGAGTTATAAGGAACAAAATGGAAATGATTGAGTTTTTAAGTTACGATTTCGTCCAAAGGGCTATTATTGCAGGTTGCCTTATGGCTATCGTATCGGGACTACTTGGGGTTTTTTTGGTTTTAAGAAGACTTTCTCTAATAGGCGACGGACTTGCCCACGTGAGTTTTTTTTCAATAGGACTGGCGCTGTTTTTAAAAACACATCCCTTTTACGTAAGCATTCCCGTAGTGGGACTTGCTTCGGTAGGCATTTTAAATTTAACCAAAAAAACCAGAATGATGTCTGATTCCGCAATAGGCATTGTAAGCGCTTTAGGAATTGCCTGTGCCATTATACTGACAAGTCTAGCAGGCGGATTTAATGTTGATATATTTAGCTACCTTTTTGGGAGCATTTTAACGGTTTCCACAACGGAAGTTTTTATGGTAGTTATTTTATTTCTAGTTGTAATTGCGATGATATTACTTTTTTATAACGACTTATTTTGCGTTACTTTTGACGAAGAATGCGCCAAGCTTGCCAACATAAACGTAGGGCTGATAAATCATATGTTTGTGATTTTAACCAGCATCACGATAGTGATTGCCCTTAAATTAATGGGTATAATGTTAGTAAGCGCTTTGCTCATATTTCCTGCCGTTACGGCACTTGAGTTAAAAAAGGATTTTCAGACCACTTTAATTATTTCAAGTTTAACGGGAGTTATTTCCGTTGCAGGCGGGATTATTTTAGGTTTTTTATTGAACCTGCCGTCTTCTGCAAGCATAGTGCTGGTTAATTTTGTGTTGTTTTTAGCAGCTTTTGTTTATAAAAAAATTAGAAAATAAAAAAAACAAAAAAATAAATGAAAAAAATTTCCATCTTGGGACTTGTGTACTGTTCGCTTATTTGGGGGTCTACTTTTTTTGTCGTAAAGGACGCCCTTGCAGGAGTACATCCTGTTAGTATGGTGGCTTTTAGGTTTTTGCTTGCCGCTTTGCTAATACTGCCCGTTGTGCTGGTAAAAAAAATTGCCCATTGCCATATTAAGGAAGGCTTTGTCCTTGCCTGTTTTCTTACCATAGGTTACGTTTCGCAAACGTGGGGATTACAGTATACAACTGCATCTAATTCAGGTTTTATAACGGCATTGTCCGTGCTATTTGTGCCAATTATTTTGTTTTTTTTCTTTGCAAGGTCTGTATCCAAAAAACAGTGGATTAGCTGTTTTGTGGCATCTATAGGATTATGGTTTTTAACCGGAGGCGTTTCGGGTTTTAATTTCGGCGATATGTTAACGCTTGTGTGCGCTCCCGGGTTTGCTCTGCAGATTATATACATCGCCAAATATGTTAAAAATAATTCTAATTTACTTTCTCTTGCTTTCCATCAGTTTTGGATAACAGGGATTTTGTGTTTGATAATTTCTTTTGTTTTCGGATACAGTTTAGCTGTAACATCAGTAAAAGTAGGTTGGATGATAGTATTTTTGGCAGTGTTTCCAACATTATCTGCATTTTTCATTCAACTATGGTCGCAAAAAAGAGTAGAACCTGTTAAAGTAGGTTTAATACTTGCTTTAGAGCCGCTTTTTGCAGCCGTTTTTGCATGGACGTTAGGCGCAGAGGCGATAAAATTTAAAACCGTAATAGGCGGAAGCATTATAATTATAGCAATGCTTATAAGCGAACTATCTACGTTCGGCAGACTTAAAGTGGAACCGCCCGAACTTGCTAAAGTCACGCATATTCCGTAGGGACAAGTCGCGACTTGTCCCTACAAAGAATGTGCGACTTGTCCCCACATAACCGTAAAAAATAGTATTATTATGATTATGAAATTTGTAAATCTTGTAATCACAATAATAGCTCTTCCCGTCATACTTATTTTGCTGAAACTTTTATGGGCGTTTACCGTACCCGAAATTTTTCCGGGAGCGATAAAGCAAGGACTTATTGTTGCTACTTTAAGCTGGACGGCTGCTTTTAAACTTGCAGTGTTCATCTTTATAGTCGGGCTGTTTATCAGGTCAAAACAACAGTAGGAACTTTCTCTACGCAAGACGGTCACTGTTTATCTATAAACGGGCGTACGAACTCCCTAAAAACTACGTTGGATAAGTACAATCCTTTTTTGCTAAGCATAAGTTTTTTGCCGTGCATTTTTAAAAGCCCGCTTTTTTTGAGGCGGGAAATTTCATTACCGAAATACTTTTCTGCGATGCAATTGATTTTTATGCCGTCCGTTTTTCTAAGCCCCAGCATTAATGTTTCACCTACTTTTGCCTTACCTGTAAGTTTTTCTTTTTCGCAAACAATTTTTTTCGGGTTTTTTAATGCGTCTATGCAATAAGTTTTAAAATCGCAAGTATTGGAACGCCTGACTCCTTTTAAATAGCTTACCGCAGAAACCCCAAGACCCAAATAGCTTGCATTATTCCAATAGTTTATATTATGGCGGCACTCGTAACCCGCTTTTGCGAAATTAGATATTTCGTATTGCCCGTATCCGTTTTTTTTAAGTGTTTTACAAACTGTTTCATACATTTTATAAGCAAGGTCGTCATTTGTTGCAACGCCTTTTTTACCAAAAACGCTGCCTTGCTCAATTTGCAAACTGTATAAAGAGATATGTTCGGGGTTAAGTAGACAAATTTTCTTAATATCTTTTAAACAATCCGATAAAGTTTGTCGGGGGACGCCTATCATTAAATCAACGTTAACGTTATCAAATCCCATTTTGCGAAGGTTTAGATAGGTTTGCTCAAACTTTTTAAACGTATGCCTTCTTCCTAAAACTTTCAAAAGTTTATCGTTTGAAGACTGCAGTCCCAAACTTATCCTTTGTATTCCTATTTTTTTCAAAAGATTTATTTTGCCGATGGTCAAACTTTCGGGGTTTGCCTCAAAAGTGGATTCCGAAAATTTTTTTACGGGTTTAAAGTTTTTTTCTATTAGCTTAAAAAGCTTGCACAGGTTTTTGACGCTAATACTTCCCGGAGTGCCTCCGCCTATATATAAGGTATCGGACTTTAAGCGTTTATAAAGTTTCGCTTCCTTTTCTAACGCTTTTAAATATTTAGTTATATCTTTTTGTTTGGATTTAAAAGAAACAAAATCGCAGTAATAACACTTGCCCGAACAAAAAGGAATATGAATGTAGAGTCCTAACATAAAGATACCTGTAAAAAACGGGGACGTTCCATAAAGGCAAAGTCCCCGCTTTTTTAAAATACTACACGTTTAATTAACTGCTTTGATTTTTCTTTTTTGCCGCATCCATAAAAGTGCTAATTAAGTCTATCGGAATAGGAAACAGCGTAGTTGAATTTTTTTCCGTGGCTATTTCAGTTAATGTTTGCAAATATCTCAGTTGAATTGCATTAGGTTGCGTACCGATAATTTTTGCAGCTTCGGCAAGTTTTCCAGATGCCTGAAATTCACCTTCTGCGTGAATAACTTTAGCTCTTCTTTCTCTTTCAGCTTCGGCTTGGCGGGCAATTGCTCTTTGCATTTCTTGGGGAATGTCTACGTTTTTAACTTCTACGCTGGAAACTTTTATGCCCCACGGTTCGGTGTGTAAATCCAATATTACTTGCAGTTTTTGGTTTATTTTTTCGCGGTTGGAGAGTAAATCGTCAAGTTCTTCCTGTCCCAATACGCTTCTAAGTGTTGTCTGCGAAAGCTGGCTTGTTGCATACATAAAATTTTCAACATTTAGTATCGCTGACTGCGGGTTTACTACCCTAAAATATACTACCGCATTAACTCTGGCTGATATATTGTCTTTCGTGATTATGTCCTGCGGTGGAACGTCTAAAACCATAACACGGGTGCTGACTTTAAATAT
>DATKZD010000043.1:0-3124 GCA_035528195.1 Elusimicrobiales bacterium | reverse complement strand
GTGCATTTCGGACGCACAGGTCAAGACGAACCTTTGAAATAAATATAAAAAACATTAAGGAGAGAAAAATGCAAAAGATAGTAGAATGTGTACCTAACATCAGCGAAGGTAAAGACGAGAATATAATAAATAAGGTAATTAACTCAACCAAAGAAGTGCCGGGGTCTTTTTCAATATCCAAAAAAGTAACGCCCGGCACTTCTTTTGCCGAATCTATTACCTTATTTATTATATTCTCATCTTTACCTTCGCTGATGTTAGGTACACATTCTACTATCTTTTGCATTTTTCTCTCCTTAATGTTTTTTATATTTATTTCAAAGGTTCGTCTTGACCTGTGCGTCCGAAATGCACATGGTCAATGGGACTATCAGGACAAATATAAGCCCTGCGCTCTACTCCTTTTGGGTCAGGTTTTAAACCAAACCACATAAGCCATGTATTTAAGTCGGAAAAATCCGGTAAGATAAGTTCCGCTCCTGACCTTATTAAATCTTTTTTGTCGCCATAACCGCAAGTAACCACCGCACTGTGATAATTGCACTCCATTGCGGCAGATACGTCCTTACACGTATCGCCAACTATGTAGACGTCAGACGGCAAAATTTTCTTTTTTGCAATTTTTACCGCTCTTGCTACGCCTTTTTTTAGGGCATTGCTTCTTTTATGGCTATCGCAGCCAAAGCCGCCAAAACTAAAAAATTTTTTAAGCCCTGAAGGTTTAAGTTTTATCTCGGCGCCCCCTTTGATATTACCTGTTCCAAGCCCTATTAAAACTTCTTTATAATCGGAAAGTTTTGTAAGTAGTTTTTTAACGCCCTTGATTTGACTATACTCGCCTTTTGCAACCGCTTTGGTAACTTCTGCGGGTAAAAGTTTTAAGTAAAGTTTTTTTATGTCGGATAATTCTTTTGCAGAAGATTTTTTACCTGTGGCTTTTTGATAGGCGCGGGAAAAATTGTCTTTATCGGTTGAACCTGCCAAAAAACCGCGTGTACAAATGTTACCTTTGCCGTAAAGTTTCTTTAATGCTTTATTTAAGGCATTCCTGCCTGCTCCGCCTGAACTTACCAAAGTACCGTCTAAATCAAATAGTATTATTTTCATAGTTTTTTGTAGTTCCCCCTTCCTTAAGGGGGGCAGGGGGGATTTCTTCTATTACTGACACAACACCCTCCAAGTTGGTTAAAACATCTTTGTTTGTAAACCTTAATATTTTCAAACCGTATTTCTTTAAGGCACGCTCTCTTATAACATCTAGTTTTTGTCCTTTTTCAAAATAATGAGAATCTCCATCCACCTCAATAATAAGTTTTAGTTTAGGGCAGTAAAAATCTACTATGTAGTTACTAATAGGTCTCTGTTTAAAAACCTGATATTTAAAATTTGATAAATATTTAAACCAAATATGTTTTTCAGCTGGCGTCATGTTTTTTCTGAGTGCGCGAGCAGCTTCTTTTAGATTTGGATTATAAGGCAAATGGTATCCTTTCGTAATTAATGGTTCGTAGTTTTTGCTTTTTGCATTTTTCTTGTACATCTACAGTTGACCTTTTTTATCCCCCCTTGATCCCCCCTTAAAAAAGGGGGGTAAGGGAACGTATATAATTTTTTATTTAAAAACGAAATCTCTTATTCCCCCCTTCCTTAAGGGGGGCAGGGAAAAACTAAACAGCTTTTATTAACCCAAATAAAACTATTTTCATAGTTTTTTATATTCCCCCCTTCCTTAAGGGGGGCGAAAATACATAATTCAATATGTATTTTCGGGGGGATTTAGGACACTTGAAAGTCATAAAAAACAAATTTTACCATCACAAATTGTTAACTTGCACAAATTACTACCGAAATAATATGCAAGTTCACGGTAATCCAATACGTCAAAAACAGCTAAATCAGCGTTGGCGCCTTTGTCTATAACGCCTGCTTTATTTCCCAGCCCCATTGCAAAAGCGCCGTTTACGGTAGCCGAAACCAATGCCTGCTCAACCGTCATTTTCATTTTTATGCAGGCAAGCGATATTACAAACTGCATATTCCAACAAGGACTTGAACCCGGATTAAAATCGGTGGCCAAAGCTACGGGGACACCTGATGCAATCATATCTTTCACGGGCGGATATTTATCTATTTCAAGATAATGATTTGACGATGGAAGAAGCGTTGCAATAACTCCCTTTTTCGCCATTAGCCCGATATCTTTACCCGATACAAAATCGGCATGGTCAACAGACAATGCCCCAACTTTGCAGGCAACATTCGTTCCGCCGCAATGCGTTAACTGTTCTGCGTGTATTTTGGGCTTTAGCCCGTACTTTAATCCCGCCCGCAATACTTTTTCCGATAATTTAGGGCTAAAAAATCCTTTTTCGCAAAACACATCGCAAAAAACAGCGAGTTTTTCTTTAGCAACCTGCGGGATAATTTTATCTATCACATAATCTGCGTAACTTTCGGCTGACTTAAATTCAGACGGAACGCTGTGAGCGGCAAGAAGAGTAGGTACAAATTTCAATGGAGTTTTTTTACCCGCATTTTTTATCGCCCTTAAAGATTTAATTTCGGAACTCAAAGAAAGTCCGTACCCGCTTTTTGCCTCAATAGAAGTTGTACCGCAACTTAAAAATCTTTTTGCATTTTTCAAAACACTTTCGGTAAGTTCAGCTTCAGAGGAAGAACGCACGTCCTTTATACTTGCAGTTATCCCCCCTCCCTTTGATTTTATTTCCTTGTAACTTAAGCCCTTGAGCCGCAAATTAAAATCGGCAATCCGTGAAGTGGTAAAAGCAGGATGAGTATGACTATCGCAAAAACCGGGAAGCACAATACCGTTTGCCTCAATTATTTTTACTTTTTTTGCATCGGAATTTTTTTTAACTTCTTTATATTTTCCAAAACCCGTAATTTTACCGTCTTTTATTAAAACTGAAGCATCTTTAATCAAACCGACGTTACCCGCCCACTTGCCGATACGGGGAGATTTTGGTCCCTTAAAAGTCAAAAGCTGTTTTATATTTGTAATTAGGATATTAGGCATTTTCTTGTATTATTTCTTTTTTTACTTCATCTTTTTTTACTAAAAGAGTTATCCAGTATGCTCCCGAAAGCGAACATACAAGTCCTA
>DATKZD010000042.1:0-4875 GCA_035528195.1 Elusimicrobiales bacterium | reverse complement strand
CGCTTTAATTTATTATAATAATATCAATATGTTACCAACTTATAGACCAAATAAAGCAAAAAGAGCTAAATCAATCGGCTTTATGGAAAGAATGTCTAGTAAAAGCGGACGTCAAGTGCTTAGCAGACGCAGAAAAAAAGGCCGTAAGAACTTAATACCCAAGGCGTGAAAAAATTTAATTTCCCAGCCAGTCAGCGTTTAAAACTTAAAAACGATTTTGAAAATGTTTTTAAGTCCGGTAAAAAGCTGATGACCACAGACATTACGCTGTGGTATAGTCCTGTCGGAAAAATAAAAAAATGCAGGTTGGGTATTATAGTGTCAAAACGTTTAGGACAAGCGGTTGAGAGAAACCGTGTAAAACGGCTTATTAGAGAAACTTTTAGACTTAATAAACATTTGCTAGCTGACTTTGATATTATTTTATATCCTAGAAACAAGGAAAGTTTTTCAGATTTTAGAAATACTCAACAAAAAGTCTTAAACCTCTTGCGCAAAGCAGGTATCTACAAAAATGATTGATAAAGTTTCACGTTTAGCAGTATATTTTGCTGTCTGCCTTCTAAAAATTTTTAGAATGTTTAGGGTGATACTTGGACCCAGAGCGTGCAGATTTTATCCCACCTGCACCGATTATGCTCTTGGGTCTTTAAAAAAATTTGGAATTTTAAAAGGTTCCTATCTGTCCGTTAAACGCGTGTGCAAATGCCACCCGTTTAACAGAGGCGGATATGACCCCGTTAAGTGAGGAAAAAAAGATATGAGTAAAAACTTAATTTTAGCATTCGTGCTATCAGTAGTAATTTATACTTTTTGGAGCAAATTTCTCCAGAAAAAATATCCTGAGCATTACCAAGATAAGGCTCAGTCTGTAGCGGTACAAAAACCCGGTGAACAACCACAGTCGGAATTTGCAGTCAAACAGGTGTCCGGGCAGGTTAACTCTACAGAGGCTTTTAAAGACAATAGCGTTGTCGGTAAAACCATTCCTTTTAGTCTAAAAAATGCTTCCGTTATATTTTCCACAAAGGGCGCAGGCATCAGCAGTTTCAATTACAAGGGCCCCGTTGAAATAAGCGAGTTGGTTTTTTACTCAGAACCCGGCTTTTTTTCCACAATGGAAAATGTTAATTTTAAATTAAAGAAGAAAAGCGAAAATTTTATTTCGTTTTACGCAAAACCCAGCCGCGGTATTTCTATTACCAAATCATATAAGTGGGACAGAGAAGGCGGGTTAAATAAACTCACCATTTCAATATCCAACAATACTAAAAAACTTATTCAGTTTCCTGCATGGAACTTAAACATAGGACCCGGTATGGGAACTGTGAAAAGTCAAAAGAAAGAAAATACCAAAATATGGAAAAGCGTTTTTGCCATCAAAAATCAGGGGAAAAAGCAACCTTCTTTGAAAAATTTAAGAAAAGATCCCGCACAGCAGGGCTGGCTTTGGGCAGGCGTGCAAAACAGATATTTTTTAGCCTGCATACTTGGAAACAAAGAAAATAATTTTGACCTTGAGTATAAGGAAACTAAACTGGATAAAAAACTGCATCCGCCTTCAGCAATTTTCAAGCAGTCTGAAACTGTCATAGCGCCGGGTAAAACAAAACAGTTTGAAATAGATTTCTATTTCGGAGCTAAAGATTATCGCAAACTGGTTGCCTTGGGACATGGACTTAGCCGTTCCATAGAATTTGGTTTTTTTAGTCAACTCGGAAAACTTGCAATGAAAGTTTTGTACTTCAATTATAAGTTAACGAAAAATTACGGTTGGAGCATTATCATTCTTACCGTAATGATACAAATACTTATGCTTCCTTTAACTTACAAAAGCAGCAAATCAATGATGATAATGAAAAAACTTCAGCCCGAAATAAAGAAGATTCAGGAAAAATATAAAAAAGAGCCCAAGCGTCTTCAGCAGGAAACTATGGCTTTGTACAAAAAACACGGTACAAACCCGTTTGGCGGATGTCTGCCTATGTTAGTTCAGATACCGATATTTTTCGCTCTTTTCACTGCCCTTAGAAATTCGTGGGACATACACGGCGCAAGCTGGATTTTGTGGATAGGGGATTTATCCGCAAAAGATCCCTATTACGTGCTTCCCATACTTATGGGTGCAATGATGTTTTTTCAACAGCAAATGACTATGGCAACTACGGATAAAAGTCAGGCGGCAATATTTAAATGGATGCCCGTTGTATTTACTTTCATCTTTTTAAAATTCCCCTCGGGACTTGTGCTATATTGGTTTACAAGCAATATAATAAGTTTCCTTCAGCAACTTTATCTACGTAAAACTATGCCGAAAAATAGTTAGTGTAATTTTCCTTTTTAATAATTTGGAGGAAGGATGTCCGAAGAAATTATCGTAGAAGCAAAGAGCGTTAAAGACGCAATAGCAAAAGCTCTTAAAACACTTAACCTTACCAGAGATCATGCCGAAGTTCATATACTTGAAAAAGGAACATCGGGTTTTTTGGGAATAGGCTCAAAACCCGCCAAAGTGAAAGTTGGCGAAAAAAAGTGGAGACATCCGGAAAAACATCCTGAACAACCCAAAAAATTTCCCAAACGAGCAAAAGATAGAAAACCCGAAGCAAAAAGAGGAAAATTTTTGCGGAAAAAAGAGCATATTTCAAGAAAACCTACAGCAGAATTTGTTTCACGAGAACCTAAAACGGAGCATATTTCAAGAAAACCTACAGCAGAATTTGTTTCACGAGAACCTACAGCAGACCTACATTTATCGCACACTAAAAATCTCCAACCCGTTCCACAGGAAATAAGCGAAAACGCAAAACTCGCCAAAGAATCTTTGAGTACGATTTTATCGTATTTCGGAGAGAAAAATCCTGATATAAACGTAATGTGGGACTCAAACCAAAAAAGATTGGTTGCCGATTTTAAATGTAGTGACCCTAAAATAATAATCGGCAAGGAAGGCAGTACCCTCCAAGCCATTCAATATGTAGTCACGCTTATAGTGAGCAGGAAAACCAATAAAGAAATTCCTGTTCAGGTTGATACGGGAAATTACTGGCAGCAAACCGAAGGCAAAATAATAAAATCTTTAGATTATGCCGTGGAAACGGTTAAACGGACTAAAAAAGATTTTAGACTAGATCCCATGCCTCCTTCGTTAAGAAGATTTGTGCATAGATATTTGTCTCAAAAATCCGGTATTGAAACTGTATCGGAAGGCGAAGGCAGATGGCGTAAAGTTGTCATATGCTATAAAAAATAATCTCAAGCCTTTTTTAGTAAACCTTTTATAAAATGTCGGATTTTAATAAACTTGAAGACACAATTATAGCTCCCGCAACTCAGACCTTCGGGCATGCGCTATCAGTAATAAGAATGTCGGGGGCGGACGCTTTTAAAATATGTTCCCGTCTTGTAAAAAACCCACTTGCACCAAAGCACAAAACAGCCCGTCTTGTTGAGATAATAGATAAAAATAAACTACTCGATAAAGTAATACTAACCTCTTTTAAAAAACCATTTAGTTTTACGGGAGAAGATACCGTTGAAATTTCCTGTCACGGTTCGCCCTATATTGTATCCGAAATAATTTCTTTGGCCATAAAGTACGGGGCAAGATCTGCTGACGTCGGCGAATTTACAATGCGGGCATTTTTAAACGAAAAGCTTGACCTTGCTCAGGCGGAAGGCATTTGCGACCTAATAAACAGTCAGAACCGTTCTTCGCATAGAGCTGCAATAAATCTTACGGAAGGGAAAATCTCAAAAAAACTCTCTCAAATAAAAAACGGTTTAATAGATATGCTTGCCCAAATAGAGGTAAGACTTGATGACCCCGACGAAGAATTAGACGCATTGAGCGCTGTGCAAATAACCCGTCTGTTAAAACCCATAAGCAAAAAAATAAAAGAATTGGCAGACACATTTAATACAGGCAGATTAATTACGGGGGGTATTAAAGTTTCTATTGTGGGCGTTCCAAATTGCGGTAAATCAAGTTTATTAAATTATCTTTTAGAATCAGATAGGGCAATAACATCGCATATTCCGGGCACCACGCGCGATACAATTGAAGCGTCAATTGAGTTGGACGGCAAACGATTTATTTTAATAGATACCGCAGGCATAAGACGCCATGTGCTTGATCCCGCAGAAAAAGAAGGTATGAGGCGCAGTCAAAAGGCAATGGATAAATCGGATATCATCTTGTTTGTAACTGATATTAACAACGCAAAAACTGCCTGTGATAGAAAACTGTGGCATGAAATAAAAAATCATAAGGATAATGAGTCCAAGGAAATAATAAAGATTATAAATAAATCCGATTTGTTGAAAGGTAAAAAAACAAAAAAAGCATTTGAGTTTGCAAAAACAAAAGCGAGTGAAATTAAAATTTCGTGTAAAACAGGTGTAGGTATAGATATATTAAAAAGAAAAATATCTAAGGCGTTTAACCTTGAAAAATCAGATACGAACCAGTTGATAATAACATCGTTGCGCCACTATGACGGATTAAAAAAAGCGTTGGCGGAATTATTAAAAATAAATCCGCTCTTAAAGCAAAAAAACATACAAACGGAACTTTTAGCAGAGCATATCCGCACTTCTTTAAATGATTTGGAAAACATCATTGGTAAGACAACTTCGCAAGACGTTTTAGATGTCGTATTTAAAAAATTTTGTCTTGGGAAATAATTGCAATAACAATGTATAAATACACAGAAAAATTTGATGTTACAGTTATAGGCGCAGGTCACGCAGGATGCGAAGCTGCGTTGGCGTCCGCCCGCATGGGCGCAAAAACGCTTCTTTTAACACAGGATTTAGATACCATTGCTCAAATGTCTTGCAATCCCTCCATTGGGGGAATAGCTAAAGGACAGA
>DATKZD010000041.1:0-2461 GCA_035528195.1 Elusimicrobiales bacterium | reverse complement strand
GAAAGTTCCTTGCAAACGGGTCTATTGAAATTTTACTGTGTTTTAAATAATGTTCAACAAACGGTTTAATGGGCGGACAATTAAACGTATCTTTGTTAGCCATTGAAAATGTACGATTTATTTTAATAGTTGATTTTTCCAGATAATAGGAAATAGACGGCAAAAAGTGTTTCTATTTCCGGGTTTAATAAGTATTAAAACAATTCATTCTTCCCTTAAAATCTCCCTCCGTAGCTCCCTTGCATTGATAAATCTTTGCAGCGCATAAGCCCCCATCTGTGATAGAGTTTTGCCATCCCTGTACGCTTCGTTTTCAAGAGCCTCTTTGAGTTTAGGGTCAATAGCGCAAGCATATGAAACTGTTGCTTCGGTTCCTATGCGTTTACGGCCTCTGGTTTCTATTTTGGGCATTGTTATTGATTGTGTTAATATATGCAAATTCGCCATGATATTTAATTGCTGCTTCATTATATGCCATTGCGGAATCAATTTTATCTTTAAAGGTTCCTAAATAAAAACATTTTCCGCGCACATTTATTCTTGCCATCCATCCTTTACCTTTAGCAGAAACACCCTTAAAACCAGACGTGTTATTTATCTGTTTTGGTCGGTTCATTGTGTTTTGTGATTGTGTACATATTCTCAAATTTTCCTTCCGGTTGTTTAGTTTATTTCGGTCTTTATGATCTGGGATTTTTTTCATATTGGGTGTAACTCCTAAAACAATATGTGATAGTTTTGCTGGTATCCCGCCTGTTTTTGTTTCTACATATCCTGCACTTCCGATACACCACTTAAATTTTTTAATTTTTTTGACATCCTTAGTGTCAATTATTGCTCTTGCTATTTCTTTATGTTTTTTATCACACAAAATAATTTCAGCCACGTTATTTTTAATAACTATTTCGTTTGGATCGCTAAGTAAACGCTTAGAAACTTTGCCTTTATTATAAAATTGATAATAGTGTCTTACACAGTACCCGTTTGCTTGATGCTTTCCGCTACATCCATCAACCTTGCAAAGCCTCATAACATCCCCCAAATAAAAAAGCCCGACCAGTTGCTATGAAAACCCGTACTGCATTTTCCTGGTCGAGCTTATTTTTAAAGGTTTGGATTTTCATAGCATAATTTTTGTATCATGTTTTAGGACGTTTGTCAAGGTAATTTTTATATATTGTTGAGCTTTTAAACACCATTTCCTCTGTTGCGCTCTTTCTTGTTGCTTTATCACGCATCCTTATCCAATCCTCGATTTTAACGTAATAAACGCTTTTCTTTTTTCTTGGTATCCAAAACATAATTACCACATAAGCCATTGTTTGACTTAAAAAAAAGCAATCAAACGGCTTTGGCCTGGTGAACCTTACGCCACTATTTGCAAATACCGGCTGGTCTGTTATCTTATGGAATAAGCCATCACCTGAAACAGCTAAAAGCGCTTTTTCTTGGTGTTCAGCCAGCGCATTAAATGGCAGGCTTTTGCCTTTACAGAATTTTAGCTCAAAAACACCGTGAATTATATTTCGTTTGCTAAATTGCGTTTGGAAATCTCGCTCTTTCACTCCCCCTCCATTTCTTCCTGATAATATAGATTTAATATTTATAGTTTTCCCATGCTTCTTTTATTGTTTTATATTTCCGCCACATGAATGTGTCTATAAACCGTTTAAAAGTCTTTTCTTTATCACTTTGATTAAATGGCATAATATATGGGTCTTGTTTATATTGCTTTATTATTTCACATCTGTGTAAATCCTCTTTTTCTGTGGTATCATACCCGATCAAGACATAAATACGACAACCACTCATTTTATGCTTTCTCAATATTTGTAATCCGTAAATTATTAGCGCCTCATCTTGCATCCTATCCCATGCAAAGTGTAATTTCCCTTGAAATTTTGTTTTTTTAAGCGACAAAGCCTTTTTATCGTCTATTAATCGTAAATCGTAACCGTTTTCGTCTATTACCGTTAAATCTTCGTCCCATATTTCCTCAAAGGTTTCTTCCCATTGTGGATCTTGGAATGTATTGTTGTTTAACAGGCATATCTTTTTAAACTTAGGATCGTGAAATTCCCATATCGAATGATGGTTAATATTCGGATGATTCATTTTAGGAACTTTGCAAAAACCGCATGTATTGAAACACGGTCGAAAAGTATATCCCAAACTATAATCACGCCCATACAAATCATAATCTGGTTTTATCTGTTCAACTTCCATTGGTAAAACAGACCCCTCAAACGCTGGCCCTCCATATTCATCGGCAATAAACTTCTTTCTATTTTTCTCAAACAGAATAGACGCATACCGATAGTTGGATGGAAAAATAGGCATATTTAAAGATACATCATCGCCGCTTGCCTTATGCCATGCTGACAGCTTCATAAGTGCGAGATTGTGGCGTGGGGCGTCAGAATATAAATTAATCTTCACTCCCCCTCCATTTCTTCCTGAT
>DATKZD010000040.1:0-4068 GCA_035528195.1 Elusimicrobiales bacterium | reverse complement strand
TCATAATCAAAATTACTTTTTGACTGGACCCCCGATTAAAAATTGCGGGGGTGGGATATGTTTAGTAATGACATACACAACCATGTCGTTGCCTGCCCTACCTCACATGTCGTTGCCTGCCTGCCGCACATGTCGTTGCCTGCCTGCCGCACATGTCGTTGCCTGCCCTACCTCACATGTCGTTGCGAAGCATTCCGCAAAGTGACTCTCACACTATGTCGTTGCCTGCCCTACCTCACATGTCGTTGCGAGGAACGAAGTGACGAAGCAATCTGTCAGATTACACTGATATATTGCTATTTTTACAACCCTTGTTTTTCTATATACTCACGCTGATGGGGAAGTAAACCTTTCCAAAATTTATCCAGCTTTTTCTGCGGATTGGAAAGAATAGAACCTGCACCTGCATAAGCGGTGTTTTTATGTGTCTCTACATTTCGCTTTAACTTAAAATACTTTTCGTATAACTGCCAGTTAATTTCACTCTCCGCAATTATAAGCGCCTGTTCGTCTGCATTGGGAAATTCACCTTGTGCCTTGGTATTATTTGCAAAAAAGCTCAAATCCATTTCAGGATGAAATTTCTTTAAAGTTTCATATCCCCAGTTGCTTGGCATTTTGCTCAATCGGTTTTTGAACGCTTCGCTCGATGCCAACAGTTCGGGTTTAGAGCGCAATGCTACTCGGGCTAATTCATCGGGAGGAAGATAATCTATAAATGCCGACGCTATTGCTTCATACATAGGACGTTCTTTTTCGTATTTTTCTATAAAGTCTAATTCATTTCCATAAGCCGTTGTGTAACGAGGATCTATGGGCTTGCCTTGTGCTTTTTGATTTGCAACATACTCATCATAACTTTTGAGTTTATTTTTGCATATCTTATAGCGCCGTTCATCAGAGTTCATTTTATTTTGCAGTTCAGCAAACTTTTTTTCCGGTGGCGGCGGGTTTACCAAATTACCAAAATACTTTCCAGCTGAATATGCCATTAGTGCCCAGCCAAATCTTCCTAACCATTTACCTAATTTTAGTCCAATTTTACCTTTTTTAAATTTGGCTAGAGGACCAGGTTTTTTAGGTGTTTTTGCAGGTGGAAGTGGTTCACCAATTATAGAAATAGGTCTAGTGTCTGCAAAAGCCCTTTTTTTTGCAGCTTTTGCACGATATTTGGCGGAAATGGGTTTAGTCTTTGGAAAAGCCTTAAGTTCCCCTATTTTTGCAGTAGCTGCTGCGCGGGCTTGTGCTGCAAGCTTTTCAGCTTCAACGGCTAATTTTTTAGTTTCGGCAATTACTTCATTCATATGTTTTTGCGCTTCTGCAAATTTTTTAGGGTCTTCAACCATTACTGTGGAAAAAAATTCTTTTGATTCTGATGCCACATTGGACATTCTACTGGCAACCTCGGAAGATGCATTTATGTTATCAATGATTTTTTTTAGACCATCAACATTTTTAGTAGACGCAATACTATCTCTAGCCCTATTAATATCTTTGATTGCCTGTTGTGTTATTGTAATAGTATTGTTAGGGTTAGATGGAGAATAAAAACTATCCCAGTCTACTGCCAAGTCTCCAAATATTTTAGGGTCTATTACTCCGCCTAGTAAAATAAAAGGCGTAATTGCTTTGTAGGCATTGTTTTTGTTGGCATTTTTAGAAGCCGATGTTCCGTAGTAATTTATATAAGCCCCGCCAAAACTTGGCGTTTTGTATTTATTATTCTGTACTAGTTTTTTCGCTTTTGCTTCTTCTCCTGCTTTTACCGCCCGTGCTCCCTGTTTCGCAAGTACAATAGATTGATTGAAGTTATTTATGCACTCGGGGTCATTTCCGCATATTTTGGCTATATTTTTTTCATTTGGCGTTCCATCTTCCTTTATAAAAGGAGATGCCATATCCCAAAAGTTAGCTAATACTGATTGATTTTCAAATGCTTTCTCTGCCTTTTCGGGATTTTGTTTGTACAGGGCATCTGCCATATATACAAATGCCAAAGGATTGCCGGATGCAACAGCAGAGGCAAACCTAGCCAATGCCTCCCCATTGGGATTTACGTCTGCTTTGGGCGTTTTTTTGTGCTTTGCGGTTTTTGCATCGTCAGGTTTTGTGTTCGTATTTGCTTTTGCAAAAGCCATTGGAGTAAGCAAGACGTTAAAGCTAAATAGAAACGTCATAATAAAACTTATTAATTTTTTTGTGTTTTCCATATCAAAGTTTTTATGCCTCAACCCTCTCTCCTGTTGGTACATTATTTACAACATGGAGCCCTTGTTTTGATTTTTAATGTAAAATTTTCTAATTACTAGTACATTCTACCACGAAATCTATTTTATTGCAACTATTTTGCTGGACACGTTTTATGCTCTACATAAATCAACCGAATTAATTTGATAAAATAAAAGGAGTACATCTAGGGCTTATTTAAGCTAAACAGATAAAATATATGGAAATAAAGAAATTTTTGGAAAAATTTAAGTCATATTCTACTGCCGATACTTCTAAAATTGAGCAGGCATACGAATTTGCCAAAAAAATGCATAAAAATCAATTGCGCGCATCGGGAGATAACCATTTTACCCATTGCCAAACAGTAGCAGACATCTTAATGGATCATAAATTTGATGCAGATACTATATGCGCAGCGCTTTTGCACGATACACTAGAAGATACTTCCGTAACGTTACCTCAATTGGAGCAAAAATTTGGAGTGGAAGTTGCCGGCATGGTAAACGGAGTTACTAAAATTGCGGACTTAAAATTTAACTCGCAAGATGAAGAAATAGCGTCAAATTGGCGTAAAATGCTTATTGCCACCGCAAAAGACATCCGCATAATTTTAATCAAACTTGCCGACCGCATACATAATATGCGAACGATACAGTATCTGCCTAAAGAAAAACAAATCCGCAAATCAAAAGAAACCATGATGCTCTACGCCCCCCTTGCGCAACGACTTGGAATGTTTAATATGAAAGGTGAACTGGAAGATTTATCTTTTAAAATTTTAAACCCTAAAGAATATGAAGAACTGGCAATAAAAACGGAAAGACTATTGGGAAAACGTCATGAGACGCTTAAAAAAGTCAAAAAAGAAATAGAAAGTAAACTTTCCGAAACAAAAATTAATTTCCGTATACTGATGCGGGCAAAAAATATTTATTCGTTTTACCGTAAAATGGAAACGCAAAACATTTCGTTTGAAGAAATTGAGGATTCCTTAGGGGTTCGCATAATAACAGACACCGTAGCGGACTGTTACGGCATACTGGGTCTTTTACACGCTAACTTTAAGCCGGTAGCAGGTTCGTTTACAGATTATATTGCAATACCTAAAGCAAACCTGTACCAAAGCATTCACACAACTGTTGTAACGTCCAGCGGAGAAACAGTTGAAGTTCAAATCCGTACCGAAGAAATGCATTACAAAAACGAATACGGTATAGCCGCGCATTGGCGTTATAAGCTGGGGGGGGTTTCGGACAAACATTTTGATGAAAAATTAAATTGGGTGCGCCAGTGGCTTGAATGGCTGCAGGATTTGACCAATCCGCGCGAATTTCTTGAAAGTTTCCAGACGGATATGGATTTGGAACAGGTTTTTGTATTTACCCCGAAAGGTGAAGTGAAATCGCTTCCGAAGGGATCAACTATTTTAGATTTTGCCTACGCCGTTCATACTGAAGTTGGAAATAAATGTATGGGAGCAAAAGTAAACGGTAAAATCGCTCCTTTAAATTACGAACTTAAAAGCGGGCAGTTTTGCGAAATACTGACAAAGAAAAACCAAAAACCCAGTAGCGACTGGTTAAAAAATGTTAAAACGGCGCGGGCACGTTCAAAAATAAGAAATTTTTTAAAAGGATTGGAGTAGAAAAATGAATACCGAGTTAGCCGATATGCAATGCTGGGGATGTAAAAAACCTATGTCGTCAAAAGACCGCTACTGTAAATACTGCGGTAGAGGACAGGGAAAATATGTAAGTTGGTATTATCACCACTGGGGAATAATAGTGCTTACGTTATTTGCGCTGGGGCCTTTTGCTCTTTTCTTTGTTCTGCGTTCTC
>DATKZD010000039.1:0-2540 GCA_035528195.1 Elusimicrobiales bacterium | reverse complement strand
GGCCTGTTTGGGCGGCGCGGGCAATTTCTTTAACAGGACGGTGCTTGTAGTCGGTATAGTACTGAGTTATAAATACAAACAGATAGCTCAAAACTATACCTATAATACCGGCAAAAAACAGCCATAAATTATTATCAAGTAAAATTCTAACCGCCAAATAAAAACCTACAATCGCCAAAATGGTAGTAACAAAGTAACCCTTGTTTAAAGCTGTCATAGGGTCGGATTCTTCTTTTGTTTTGGCCATTAAAACGCCTACCATGCTTGCAATAAGTCCAAAAGCACGAGCTACTAAAGGAAAAATTATTCCCTTTATTCCAAATATCGGAAAAAGCCCGACACCCAAAATCATAGCGCCGATATTTTCCGCTGCAGTAGATTCAAATAAGTCCGCTCCTCTTCCTGCGCAATCGCCTACATTATCGCCGACTAAATCCGCTATGACTGCCGGATTTCTAGGATCATCTTCCGGTATGCCCGCTTCTACTTTACCGACTAAATCTGCTCCTACATCAGCTGCTTTTGTATAAATTCCTCCGCCAAGTTGAGCAAACAAGGCAACGAAAGAAGCTCCAAATCCAAAACCCACTATTTTAATGGGAATGCTTTTGACAAGTTCTGCATCACCACTCATTCCCCCCATTAAAATAAAAATTAATCCCACCCCAAGTAAACTCAATGCAACGACGGTTATGCCCGATACTGCTCCACCGCGCAATGCAATGGTTAAAGCTTCCATTGTGGAACTTCGCGCCGCCGACGCCGTCCTTATGTTGCTTCTTATTGAGATAGACATTCCTATAAATCCCGAAAGTCCCGAACAAAAAGCGCCGAACAAAAATGCCAAAGCGGTGGAAAGTGCAAGCTGCGGAGTATGGTGGAAAAATTTATAAAGAAAATAAAGCGCTATCGCTACTGCTATAGATAAAATACTTATCGTCATATATTGACGACGCAAAAAGGCCTCTGCCCCCTGCTTGATTGCATTTGAAATTTTCTGCATATCAACCGTGCCTTTGTCTTTTGAAAGCACGTTAAACGCAAGCCAACCCGCAAAACCCAAAGAAAATAAGCTTATTATTAAAGCAAGAATTAACATCACTCCTCCAATGTATGTTTATGGTATGTGTTTGAAACAAAGATACTTTAATTTTATATTTTTATGACGACATGCGAAAGGGTGTATAGTCTAGTAACATACCTGTCCTCGAGTAGTCGGGGATTGGACATTTTTATGTTATTTGTTTTTTTCTTTTTTAAAATTCCCCTAGCTCCCTTTCAAAAAAAAGGGGAAGTTAGGGGTATTTCTTTTTTTTCAAATTTTTTATCTGTTTTTTTGAAAATAACATATAGTCGCCGTCGGTTCTAGCTACAGGTTTAAGTTTTCCCGCACGCAAGTAGTATCTAATCGTAGATACGGGTAGTTTTGCCTGTTTTGCAAATTTACTTATCGTAAGTAAATTTCCTGTTTCTACATGCGATTTTTTAGTTGCGAGCATATCTATATAAGTTTGCATTGACCGTTCCAACGCCTTGTACATAAAATTATTGTATGGCTCCATATCCTGCTTAATCTGCCCTGTTTCTATGGTGTCTATATATCTTTTTCTATCTCTTGGTCGTATAATTATCGGCTGGTAACCTTCTTTGATTAAAATAAGGTTCATAAGCAGTCTTGCCGTTCTGCCGTTACCATCGATGAAAGGATGTATGGATACCAGTTTAAAGTGAGCTTCTACCCCTTTTTTCACTGCATCGTACTTGGCGGTATTTAGCCATTTTGTAAAATTTTTCATTAGTTGAGAAACTTTTAACGGATTGGGAAAAACGGCACCTGACCCTGCTATTCTAACTCTGACGTTTCTATATTTTCCGCCATTAGAATCGTTTATGCCCTTTAGGATACTTGCGTGAACGGCAAGCACGTCATTTTCGCTTATTTTTTTACTTTTCAAAGCAAGTTTCAGTATCAATATAAAAGCGTTAGAATGATTTTTTGCTTCCAGATAATCGTTTAGGGGTTTGGAAGCGGACGTTACGTTTTGTTCTATGGCAAGTGCAGTTTCCCTTCGTGTTAAAGTATTGCCCTCTACAGCGTTTGAAGTATATGCTAGTTCGGTCAAAAGCCACATGTTTAAAACACGCTTTGCCTGATGGTTTTTTAAAATTTTGGAAAGTATATTCTTTTTTAATTCAATACTTTTTATTATTTCCCGCATATTCGCTATCCCCCCGCAAGGTTTAGTGTATGGTTTGATTTATAAGTAACTATACACTAAACTACAAATAATGTCAACGGTATAATTTATTTGTGTGAATTTTTTGCGCTCAAAAAAAACTCCCCTTTACAGAGGAGGTTTTTTTAATATCTTTAGAGCAATCTTACTCTCGACTTTTTGTTTCGCCTCTCATCAAAATTAAGGAATTTTGCTTTGAGACTAGGCACCTGCGAGTGAGTGTATATCGTGAGGTACGGCAGTGCCGTATATCCGAACGAGCAGGTAACGCAGTATCAAAGCAAAAGAATTAATTTTACTCAG
>DATKZD010000038.1:0-2986 GCA_035528195.1 Elusimicrobiales bacterium | reverse complement strand
TAATGCAACTTTCGGGACATACTTTTATGCACATCCCGCATCCTATACACTTTAATTCCGTTACCTTAATTTTACTCACTTTATGTCCTTTAAAATTTTAACCAGTTTTTGCGCTTTTTCTTTTTCGTTTTCGCCCTCAACGGTAATACCCGCTTTTCGGCTTTTGGGAACAAAACACTTTACAACGGAAGTAGGAGAGCCCTCTAAACCAAGTTTGGATTCATCGCATCCAATGTCAGATGCCGTCCATCGGGTAAATTTTGCCTTGCGTGCGGCGAGTCTTCCTTTTAATGGTGGAATGCGCGGAGTATTTATCTCTTTTACAACGCTTATTACAGACGGTAAAGGCATTTTAATAACATCTGCGCCGTCTTCCGTCATTCTTTCTACAGTTATATTTTCTTCGTTTATTTCTCTAACTTTGCGGACAAAAGCTGTATTTGGAAATTCAAGCCATGTTGAAATTTGAGGACCTATATGCCCAGTATCGCTATCAGTGGTTTGTTTACCGCAGATAACTAATGATACTTTTTCTGTTTCCGATATTTTTTTTATAGCTTGGCTAAGTGCATAACTCGTTGCCCATGTGTCAGAACCGGCAAAAGCTTTATCACATAAATGAAAACCTTTGTTACACCCGCGGGAAATGGCATCGCGCAAGACATCTTCTGCCTGAGGAGGACCCATAGTCAAAGCGGAAATCGTTACGCCACCCAATTTTTCTTTTATTTTCACCGCTTCTTCAACAGCATACTCGTCAAACGGATTAATAGCACAAGCGATACCTTCCCTTATGAGGCACCCTGTTTGTTCATCAACACTTACTTTATCGCCTTCGGGCGTTTGTTTAACACAGACTACTATATGCATTTTAGTCCTTTAAGCGATATGCCTTTTTAATTATTTTTCGGCGGCGTATTCTTTTATTATGGCGGATGCAATTTCGTTTCTTAAGATATGATTTGTACCTTCGTAAATTTGCGTTATTTTTGCATCCCGCATATATTTTTCAACAGGAAAATCTTTCATATACCCTATGCCTCCGCAGAGACTTACGCAGGTTTCGGTTATATGCACTGCAATATCTGATGCAAAAATTTTTACCATAGCGGAATCTTTGGTCCACCGTTGGTTTCTTAATTTTTTAAGTTCGCTTATAACTGTGGTTTTATTTTTGACTGCCATTTCTATTGCAGGTATGAAAACTTTATCCATATGGCGGGTAAAGGTATAAAGCATACATTTTGCGGCATCTAACTGGGTAAATAAATCAGCCAGTTTATGCCCTATTGCCTGAAATGAGATAATGGGCTGACCAAACTGTTTTCTTGTACGCAGGTAATTTACGGTTTCGTCTAACGCTCCGCGCGCAATACCGATGCTTTGCGCCGCCACACCGGGGCGTGAGCAATCTAAAGTATCTTGCACTACAAAAAGGCCTCTGCCTTCCGAAGCAATTAAATTTTCAGACGGCACTTTGACGTTTTCAAAATTTAATTCGTAAGTGGGATTAGACCTTATGCCCATTTTTTCTTCTTTCTTACCAAACGTAAAACCGTCCATTCCTTTTTCCAAAATAAGTAGGGAAATTCCCCTTGCGCCCCTAGAAGGATTTGTACTTACCGCTACTGTGTAAATATCGGCATGCTTGGCGCTTGAAATAAATTGCTTTGTTCCGTTGACTATATAGTAGTTGCCTTTTTTTACTGCCGTTGTTTTAATAGCGGTTGCATCGGAACCTGCTTCGGCTTCTGTAAGGGCAAAAGCGGCAAGTTTATTTCCGCTTGCAACTGAAGGAAGCCATTTTTTACGTTGCTCATCCGAACCCCACAAAAGTAAAGGCATAGCTGCAAGAGCGCTTGTGGCAAGCGCCAAAGCAGTACCCCCGCATACGCGTGAAATTTGTTCCACTGCAATACAAAGCTCAGTAGCGCCACCGCCCAAACCGCCGTATTCTTCAGGCAAATATAACCCGAATAAATCGGCATTTTTAAATTCCTTCACTATTTCCAAAGGCATTTCCCCTTTTTCATCATACTCGGCTCTTATGGGTTTTATTTTTTTATCTGCGATTTCATAAGCTAAATCCGCTATTTCTTTTTGGGTTTCGCTAAACTGAAACTTTTCCATGTTATAACCACCTTTTAAAAATTAGTTTATGCAGTAAATTATTACAGTCAATTAAATTATTTTCAAACAATACAGTCGGTAAATTTATAGTTTAACTTTACCTTTTTTGATATTACCCAAAGCATCTTTGGCGGCAATTTGTTCTGCCTCTTTTTTATTTTTTCCTTTACCTTTGCCAATTTCCATTTTGCCCACCATTGCTTTAACAGTGAACATTTTATTGTGTTCAGGACCGACAGTTTGCATTACTTCATAATCGGGAGGAGTTTTTAATTTTTTTTGAACAATTTCCTGTAACGTGCTTTTAAAATCGTCTATAGAAATTCCTATGCCCTGCAAAGAAAGTCTTTTATTTATAAATTCCTTAACAACTTTAAAACCACCGTCCAGATACATAGCGCCTATAACTGCTTCCACGGCATCTGAAAGCATACTGTCTCTACCTCTGCCTCCTGTTGATTGTTCCCCATGACCCAGGTATATAAAATCTCCCAACTTGATATCTTTTGCCCATTGGGCCAAAAAGTCGCGTGAAACCAGGTGGGATTTTAATTTGGCAAGTTTACCCTCATTTAAACCGTCTCCTGCAACATAAACGTAATGGGACACGGCAAGTCCCAAAACACTATCTCCCAAAAATTCTAATCTTTCATTATGATTAGAACATCCGTGTTCAGAAGCGAAAGATTTATGCGTCAACGCTTGAGTTAGAAGTTCTTTATCTTTAAACGAATAATTGAGTATTTCTTCTATTTTGTCCATTACAAAAAAAGAAAAGTGAGCTCTAAAATTTAGTTACTCCTGTCGTCCTCTATCTTTTGCCGCACTCGGGATTTAGCTCGGAAAATTACCAAAG